>NZ_VWWH01000033.1:0-66644 GCF_011753045.1 Burkholderia sp. Ap-955 | reverse complement strand
GGCCGACGACGGCACGGCGCCCACCGCACCGGCCACGCCCGCCATGCATCGCCGGCTGCGCGACACGCTGCACGCGCTCGTCGGCCTGCGCCTGTCGCTGTATCCGGCCGCGGCCGGGCAGCCGCCGCAGGCGCCGGACGGAGCACGCGCATGATCCCGCTTTCCCATCCGTCTTTCCGACCGCGACCATGATCGGCGAAATCGACATCTTCGGCGTATTCGTGCCGGCCCCGCTCGTGCTGATGCTGATCGCCTACCTGATCAACATCGTCGTGCGCGCCGTGCTCGAGCGCGTCGGCTTCTACCGCCTCGTCTGGCACCGTTCGATCTTCGACCTCGGCATCTACGTATTCGTGTTTGCCGCCGTCGTGATCGTGTCCCACCATCTCGTGGCTACCTAACGTGAAAAAAACCTGGCTCTCGGCAGGGCAAATCCTGCTCACCCTGATCGTCGTCGTCGTGGCGGCCATCGTGCTGTGGCGCATCGTCAACTACTACATGTTCTCGCCGTGGACCCGCGACGGTCACGTGCGCGCCGACGTGATCCAGGTCGCGCCGGACGTGGCGGGCCTCATCACGTCGGTGCAGGTCGCCGACAACCAGGAGGTCAAGCGCGGCCAGGTGCTGTTCGTGATCGACCAGGCGCGCTACGCGCTCGCGGAACGGCTCGCCGAAGCCACGCTCGCGCAGCGCCGCGCGACGCTCGCGCAGGCGAAGCGCGAGTACGCCCGCAACCTGCAGCTCGGCAACCTGGTTGCGAGCGAACAGGTCGAGGAAAGCCGCACGCGCGTCGAACAGGGCGAAGCCGCCGTCGCCGATGCGCAGGTGTCGCTCGACACCGCGAAGCTGAACCTGCAGCGCACGACGATCGTCAGTCCCGTGGACGGCTACCTGAACGACCGCGCGCCGCGCGTCGGCGAATACGTGCCGGCCGGCCGCGCGGTGCTGTCGGTCGTCGACCGCAATTCGTTCCGGGTCGACGGCTACTTCGAGGAAACCAAGCTGCGCGGCATCCACATCGGCCAGCCGGTCGACATCATCGTGATGGGCGAGCCGCGTGCGCTGCGCGGCCACGTGCAGAGCATCGTCGCCGCGATCGAGGATCGCGACCGCACGCAGGGCGCGAACCTGCTGCCGAACGTGAACCCGGCATTCAGCTGGGTGCGGCTCGCGCAGCGCGTGCCGGTGCGCGTCGTGCTCGACGAAGTGCCCGACGATTTCCGGATGATCGCGGGCCGGACCGCGACCGTCTCGATGCGCGAAGCCGACACGCGCCGCAAGGAAAACGCGAAGCCAGCCGCCGGCGCGTCGGCGGCGGCCGGCACTTCGTCGGCCGCCAGCGCGGCAGGAGCATCGCGATGAAGCGGCACGGTCTGCGCCTCGCCGCGACGCTCGCGCCGCTTGCGCTCGCACTCGGCGCGTGCAAGTCCGTCGGCCCCGATTACACGCTGCCGCAGCAGGCGTACGTGAATGCGCCGCTCGCGAACCATGCGCTCGACGATGCAAACGGCACGCTCGTGTCGCGCGACGCCGTGCCCGGCAACTGGTGGCAGCTCTACGACGATCCCGTGCTCAACGGGCTCGTGCGCGATGCACTGAAGTCGAACACCGACCTGCGCGTCGCCGCGGCCAACCTCGCGCGCTCGCGTGCGGCACTAGAAGTCGCAAGCCAGCAGGGCGGCTTCTCGGGCCGCGCGGAAGCCGCCGTGCAGCGCGCCCAGGAATCGGCCGAGCAATACCTGCTCGAGAACAAGCTGCCGGTCGTCAACGAAGGCGCGGTCGGCATCAACGTGTCGTATGAGATCGACCTGTTCGGCAAGCTGCGGCGCGGCGTCGAAGCCGCGCGCGCGGACAGCGAGGCCGTCAGGGCCGCCGGCGACCTGGCGCGCATCACGGTCGTCGCCGACGTCGTGCGTGCATACGTCGAATCGTGTTCGGCCGGCGACGAGCTGGCTGTCGCGAAGCAGTCGCTCGCGCTGCAGAAGCAGCGCGTCGCGTTGTCGCAGCGGCTGCGCGATGCCGGGCGCGGCAACCAGACCGACGTGACGCGCGGCGTGACGCAGGTGCGCACCCTCGCCGCCGATATCCCGCGCTTCGAAGGCCGCCGCAAGGTCGCGCAATATCAACTCGCCGCGCTGCTCGCGCGCTCGCCCGCCGACCTGCCGAAGGCCGTTGCCGAATGCGAGCGCCTGCCGAAGCTGCGCCAGCCGATTCCGATCGGTGACGGCGCCGCGCTGCTGCGCCGCCGCCCCGACGTGCGCGCAGCAGAGCGGCAACTCGCGGCCGCGACCGCACGCATCGGCGTGGCGACCGCCGCGCTGTACCCGTCGATCAGCATCGGCGCGTCGGCCGGCTCGGTCGGTGTCGCCGCCGACCTGTTCTCGTCCACGACGAATCGCTGGTCGTTCGGCCCTCTGATCAGCTGGTCGTTCCCGGTCAACGGCCAGCGTGCGCGCGTACGCGAGGCCGAAGCCGCGACGGGCGGCGCGCTCGCGCATTTCGACGGCGTCGTGCTGAACGCGCTGCGTGAAACGCAGTCGAGCCTCGCGACCTATGCGGCCGACGTGCAGCGCACGGAAGCGCTGCGCACGGCCTACGAATCGGCCCGCAATTCCGCCGACGAAACGCATCGCCTCTATCTGGCCGGCCGCGAGTCGTTCATCTCCGATCTCGACGCGACGCGCACGCTGACGAGCGCGCAGGCGCAGGTGTCAGCCGCCGAAGGCCAGGTCGCGACCGACCAGGTTCGGCTCTTCCTCGCGCTCGGCGGCGGCTGGGATGACGATGCGGCGCCCGACGCGTCGAAGCCGAAGTCGAAGCAGGCGCCGGCGAGCAGTGCATCGGCAGCCTCGGCCGCCGTCACCGCAGCCGAGTAACCCGCCGACGCAGACCTAGAAGCGCGTCTGCACCCCGACACGCGCCAGCAGCTGATTCGGGCCGCTGGCGGTGCCGTTCGGGTCGATGATGCCGCTGACGAGTGCCTGCGCGTCGGCGTTCGCGCGCTGGTACACGGCCACCGCGTACACGGTGGTCCGCTTGGACAGAAAGTAGTCCACCGACGCGCTCAGCTGATGCGCGTGATGGTTCTCGAGGTACGCGTTGCCCTTCATGTACAGGTAGCTCGCGCCGAGCTGCAGCGCGGGCGTGACGAGGAACGTCGCCCCCAGTTGGCCCTGGGCAATCGCCCCGCCGTTCGCGCCGTTTCGCACGGTCGTGACGAGCGCGTTCATCGCGAGCTGGCCGAAATCGTAGCGCGCGCCGACGCCCCAGTTGCGGATGCCGACTTGCGGCCCGCCCGGCTGCAGATACTTGACCTCGGTGAACGCGGCGGCAGCGCCGAATGCGCCATGATCGTAATTCAGGCCGGCGCTGACGCTGTTTCCACTACCCAGCGATCCGGGCACGCCACCGAATCCAACCATCGCGCCCATCCGGAAACCGGCGATGGACGGCGACTGATACTTGACCGAGTTCGTCACCGTCTGGCCGGACATCCGGTCCCAGTCGAACTGCGCCGCGTAAGGCGGGTTGTACGGAAGCGCGATCTTCTGGAACGGGCCCGCGCGAAAACCGTACAGGCCGCCGACCGCAAACGCCGCATCGGTACGCCCAAAAAACAGCGCGTCGATCATGAAGTCGTACTGGTTGCCGAACTTGATCGACCCGAACCGGTTGTCGGTCAACCCGACCCATGCGTTGCGCCCGAACAGGCCTTTGCCGGGCGGCTGGATCGCCCCCGTGCCGACCGCGATCTGGCTGACGAGATCGAAGACCGCGTGCGTGCCGCCACCGAGATCCTCGTCCCCCCTGATACCCAGCAGATTGGGCGCCATGATGCCGTCGTCGAACTTCAGGTTGCCGTGTCCACCCGAATTGCTGACGTAGGTGATGCCCGCATCCAGAAAGCCATACAGCGTGACGCTGCTACCCGTTCCCGCCTGCGCGTCGTGCGCGCATGCCGCAGCGCCCAGCGCGATTCCCATCCAGACCACCTTTTTCATTGCTCGTCTCCATTGACCTGATTTCCGGTTTATTTAGTTATGTTGATTATTGTTTTCGTGCTGCCGCATCGAAACGATGCATGCGGGCTCGCGTGAAACGAATTCCGCCCTTGCCGGCGGTGCCTGTCCTGCCCGGACAGGCACGCCTCCTGCCGATCGAACCGCTATTGCGCTGTGGAACGCGAATCGAGCAGATCCAGCGCGACGTCGACGATCATGTCCTCCTGCCCGCCGACCATCCGCCGCTTGCCGAGCTCGACGAGAATATCGACCGCCTTCAGCCCGTACTTCCGCGCCGCCGCTTCCGCGTGGCGAAGGAAGCTCGAATAGACGCCGGCATAGCCGAGCGCGAGCGTCTCGCGATCCACGCGAACCGGCCGATCCTGCAACGGGCGCACGATATCGTCGGCCGCATCCATCAACAGGTGCAGATCCGTGCCGTGATGCCAGCCCAGTCGCTCGGCCGCCGCGACGAACACTTCGAGCGGCGCATTGCCGGCGCCTGCCCCCATGCCGGCCAGACTCGCATCGATCCGGTCGCAGCCTTCCTCGACGGCGACGATCGAGTTCGCGACGCCGAGGCTCAGGTTGTGGTGCGCATGCATGCCCGTCTGCGTGTCGGGATTCAGCACGGCCTTGATCGCGCGGAAGCGGTCGCGTACGTCGTTCATGTTCATCGCGCCGCCGGAATCGACCACATAGATGCAGGTCGCGCCGTAGCTTTCCATTTTCTTCGCCTCGACGGCCAGCCGGTCCGGCGCCGTCATGTGGCTCATCATCAGGAAGCCGACCGTGTCCATGCCGAGTGCGCGCGCATGCTCGATGTGCTGCTTCGAGATATCGGCCTCGGTGCAGTGCGTCGCGACACGCACGACGCGTGCGCCCGCATCGTATGCGGCTTGCAGGTCGTGGATCGTACCGATGCCAGGAATCAGCAGCGTCGCGATCTTCGCATGCGTGACGACGTCTGCCGCGGCCGCGATCCATTCAGGATCGCCATGCGCACCGAACCCGTAGTTGAAGCTCGATCCTTGCAGGCCGTCGCCGTGTGCGACCTCGATGCTGTCGACCTTCGCGGCATCGAGCGCGCGGGCGATCGCCTGCACGTCGTCGACCGAATACCGATGCCGGATCGCATGCATGCCGTCGCGCAACGTGACGTCGGAGATGTAAAGTTTCTTGCTCATGATGAAGGCCCTGTTACGCGCTCGCGCGCTGCAGCGACTGCGCCATGCGCTCGGCGGTCGCGAGCGCGGCGGACGTCATGATGTCGAGATTGCCCGCATACGCCGGCAGGTAGTGCGCGGCGCCCTCGACCTCGATGAAGATCGACGTCTTCAGCCCGCTCATGCGGCCGAGGCCCGGTATGTCGAGCGGTGCGGATGCCGGGATCACGTCGAACTGCACCGCCTGCTTCAGTCGATAACCCGGCACGTATGCCTGTACCGCGCGGGCCATCTCGTCCACCGACGCGGCGATCCGCGCTTCGTCGGCCAACTCCGACAGCACATAGACGGTGTCGCGCATCATCACCGGCGGCTCGGCCGGATTCAGGATGATGATGGCCTTGCCGTGCGCCGCGCCGCCCACCGCCTCGATCGCCTTCGACGTCGTCTCGGTGAATTCGTCGATGTTCGCGCGGGTGCCGGGCCCGGCCGACTTGCTGCTGATCGACGCGACGATCTCCGCGTAGTGCGCCTTCGCGACGCGCGATACGGCCGCGACCATCGGAATCGTCGCCTGGCCGCCGCACGTGACCATGTTCACGTTCGGTGCGTCGAGATGCGCATCGAGATTGACGACCGGCACGCAGTACGGGCCGATCGCCGCGGGTGTCAGGTCGACGCAGCGAATGCCGGGCTTCAGCGTGCGCAGGAATGCGTCGTTCTTCACGTGCGCGCCGGCCGACGTCGCATCGAACACGAAGTCGATATCGTCGAACACCGGCAATCGCGCCAGGCCCTCGACGCCTTCGTGCGTCGTCGCGACGCCCAAGCGCGCCGCCCGCGCGAGGCCGTCGGACGCCGGGTCGATGCCGACCATCGCGGCAACGTCGAGATGCCGCGCATGCCGCATGATCTTGATCATCAGGTCGGTGCCGATGTTGCCCGAGCCGATGATCGCGGCCTTGAGTTTCGGATGGCTCATGAAAGTCCTCAATCGATGAAAGTCGCGCGCACGCTGCCGAGGCCGGCAACCTCCGCGACGAACGTGCCCGCCGCCCGGACGGCGACCATCGGCCCGAGCGCGCCGGTCAGGATCACGTCGCCCGTACGCAGCGGCGTGCCGAGCCGCACCATGCGGTCGGCGAGCCACGCGGCCGCGTTCAGCGGATTGCCGAGGCAGGCGGCGCCGTTGCCGCGCGACAGCACGTTGCCGTCCAAGGACAGCGTCATCTCGCAGCCCGCGAGATCGACGTCCTTCAGCGGCACGGGCCGGCTGCCGAGCACGAAGCGCGCGCTCGATGCGTTGTCCGCGACGGTGTCGACGAAGCGGATGTCCCAGTCGGCAATCCGGCTGTCGACGATCTCGACCGCCGCAAGCGCATACGCGCACGCACGCTGCAGGTCGGCGAACGTATGCTTCTCGTGCACGAGGTCGTGCTCGAGCACGAGTGCGATCTCCGCTTCGACCTTCGGCTGGATCAGCTGCGGCAGTCGCATCGGTTCGGCATCGCCGGCCGCCATCGACGCGAACAGCGTGCCGAAATCGGGCTGGTCCACGCCGAGCTGCCGCTGCACCGCGAGTGACGTCAGGCCGATCTTGCGCCCCACGATGCGCTCGCCGTTGCGGACCCGCAGGTCGACGTTGGCTTGCTGCACCGCATATGCGACCGCTCCGTCGTCCGCTGCGATCTCGGCGCGCACCGGTTCGGTCGCCCTGCATTGCGCCTCCGCGTGGCGAAGGCGCGCGGCCAGCGTGTCGATGACTTCGGAATCCGGCATCTTCAAGGTTCTCCCGCACTCGGTCGGTGGTGGACTGGAATCGCGCATACCCATCACGCGTTCGCGATGAAATCGGCGACCAGGCGGTTGAACTCGTCCGGATGCTCGATCATTGCCCAGTGCCCGCAGCGGTTCAGGAGCACGAGACGCGAATCCGGAATGTTCGCGAGCAGATACAGCGACGTCTCGAACGACACCACGCGATCGTCGCGGCCGTGGATCAGCAGCGTGGGCGTCTTGATCGCGGGCAGCAGCTCGGGCTTCACCCACTTCGGGAGCGGCGCGCCGGCCGGCAGCCCCGCCACGTAGTTGCTCAGGTGCTCGGGGCGCAGCAGCGCGGCATCCGATCGGGCCTGGCACAGTTCCGCTGTCGCGAAGCGCGCCTTGTCGTACACCATGATCTCCACCAGCCGGCGCATGTGCTCCGGCGACGGATCGCGGTACGCCTGGATCAGTACCTTGAGCCCTTCGGACGGGCCGTCGCCCGCGCCGAACAGCGTCGGCATGCGCCCGACCGGCGGCCCCATCGTCACGAGGTGCGTGATGCGTTCCGGATGCTCGGTCGCGAGCCGCAGCGACGTCTGGCCACCCATCGAATTGCCGACGAAAGCGGCCCGCTCGATGCCCAGCGCATCCATGAACTGGATCGCCGCGTCAACGTGGTCGAGCTGCTCGACCGTCGCCGGATCCGATTGCCCCCAGCCGGGCATGTCGACGGCGTACACGTGGAACCGCTTCGCGAGTGCGTCGATATTGCCGCTGAAGTTGCTCCATCCCGTCGCGCCCGGGCCGCTGCCGTGCAGCAGGATCACCGGATGACCGCTGCCGGCCTCGTGGTAATGAAGTTGCCAGTCCCGCGTCTTGACGGTGCGGCTGGTCTGAGCCTGGGTAAGCGCCATGATGGTTTCCTTCCCGAAAGTGATTGAGGTGTGTCGCGCCCGAGCGCGCGGCGTCAGCCGCGCAGCAGGTCCGCGACGACGTGCGGAGGGCAGTGCCCCCAGGTACTGAGCCGGTCCAGGTGCTGCACTTCCCAGCTGGATTCGTCGATGACGAGCCCGCCCCAGCCGAACTCGACGTTGAAGCCCGACGGCGTACGCACGTAGAAACTGAACATCCGGTCGTTGGGGTGCATGCCGAGGCTCATCTCGAGCGGCTGCTTCGCTTCGAGGCAGCGATCATGCGCGAGCCCGACGTCGCCGAGCTCGGCCGCCTCGATCATGAAGTGATGCATGCGCTTGCCGAACGGCATGTTCGCGAACGCGACCGAGTGGTGACGCGGGTTGCAGTGCAGGAACGCCACGCTGGCCACGATGCCGGGCGCCACCTCCTCGTCGATGACGTCAGTCATGCGAAAGCCGAGCAGCCCGTACCAGTCGACGAGCACACGACGGTCCGCGCCGTTCTCGATCAGCACCTGATGGCCCGCGCCGATTCCGCCGGTAACGAAGCGCGACACGCGTTGCGGGGACTCGAACGGCGTATCGGCGGCGGCCAGCCCGACATAGAGTTCGACGCGGTTGCCCAGCGGATCGGTCGTCACGGCGAGGCGGCGAACCGACCGTTGCGCGCACAACTGATCATCACCCTCGACGACTTCGTTGCCGGCCGCGCGCAGCCGGCCGACGATCGCATCGAGATCCGCGTCCGTCTCGCAACCGAAGCCGGTGAACGCGAGATCGTCGGCCCCGCCCCGGACGACGATCCAGCGATGCGCCGCGCCGTCCATCCGCAAGCCCAGCATGTCGTCGGTGCGGCTGCCGACCTGCATGCCGAGCAGGCCGGTCGCGAAGCGTTCCCACGCGGCAAGATCGCTTGCCTCGATGCCGACGTATCCGAGTTCCGTCACTGTACTCATCCTGCTCTCCTTCATTGATTCGTCCCGCATCGGCTGACGGTGCGATCGGGTACGGCGAGACCGCTCACGTCGGCGGCCGCGACGAACCGGTCCGGGCGCAGCGCGACCGCGCGCGCGCCGAACTTGCGCATCCACGGCTGCAGCACGCCGTCGAGATCGACGAATTCGTCGGGCCCCTGCGTATGTTCATCTTGCTGGCGCACGGCGATGTAGCGCGCGCCCAGCCGGTCCCACGCCGACTTTTCGTCGGCGCTGAGCAGGCTGGCCGGATCGACGTCGTCGCCAAGGAGTACGAAGCCGTCACCCAGCAGGTCGTCCAGCCGCGCCATCGCGCCGCGGTTGTCACCCACCACCGGCTGCGGCACCATCCGGCCGACGACGCTCTCATCGCCGAGCGGGCCGCGCAGCCATCCGGCCGCGAGCACGGGCGGCGCAATCAACGGTGGTTCAGGCGCGTCCGGGCAGGGCGGCGCGGCAAGGGCTGCCTGCTCGTCCTCCGACAGTTCCTGCTTGATGATGCGGCCGAGTTGAACGGCAAGCTGCGTGTAGAACGTCGCGTTCGGCCGGCGTTCCGTCTCGTAGGCATCGAGAAAATCTTCGGACAACGTACCGTTCAGCACACCGGAAAGTTTCCAGCCGAGGTCGAAAGCATCGCGCATGCCGGTCTGCATGCCCGCGCCGGCCCATGGCGGCATCAGGTGCGCGGCGTCGCCGGCGAGAAACGCGCGGCCGGCACGCCACGTATCGGCCATGCGCGTGTGATGCCGGTAGAACGCATACTGATGGATCTCGACGTCGTCCTCGCTTACGCCAAGCGCCTTCAGCAGCGGCCAGACCTGCTCGTGGGTCGCGAAATCGGCTTCGCTTTCCCCGGGCTTGAGCGGAAGCTCCCAGCGATGATTGCCGCCGGACAGCGCGATATCGACCACGGGCCGCTCCTTGTCGGACCAGAAGGTCAGCAGGTTGCGATCCGGCCACCAGCGCTTCACGCGGCAGTCGATCACGATCCACTGCACGTCCAGCGTATCGCCAAGCAGCTTGATGCCCAGCATGCCGCGCGTCGCGCTGCTCCCGCCGTCGCATCCGATCACGTAGCGCACACGCGTGTCATTCGTTTCGCCGGTCGCCGTATTTCTCGTACGCACGGTGACGCCCGCGTCGTCCTGCGTCAGCGAGATCACCTCGAAGCCGTAGCGCACGTCGATCTCGCGCTCGTACTTCGCCGCGCACTCGCGCAAGGCCGCTTCCATCGTCGGCTGATAGATGTTGAAGAAGCGCGGCTTGATGCCGAGCGTCGACGGCGGGTGTTCGATGCGCATGATCTCGGTACCGTCGTAGCGCATCCAGCGCAGCGCACGTTGCGGATCGATGTGTTTCAGCACCGCTTCGTCGACGCCGAGATTCTGGAAGATCCGCATCGTCCAGTCGTTGACCGTCACCGCCCGCGCCCGCGGGTAGATCTCGCGATGCCGTTCGAACGCCACGCAGGAAATGCCGTGCCGGGCCAGCGTGAGCGCGGCGATGACGCCGGTCGGACCATAGCCAACGATCGCAACGTCGGCGTCGTACTCGTGAGTCATGGGGTGTCTCCTTCTCCTGTAGTGCGTTCGTCACGTGGTGTGACGGTCCACGCCGTCGATGGGCGAATTGTACCGATAGGTCCAATACTGAAAATCTAGGGAAAACGCGTATTGGACCGATCGGTACAATAATTGGGAGGCGTATACTTTTGCCATGGACAATCCACAACAAATCGGTAACCGGCGCGGTCAGAAATCACGCCAGGAAATCCTCGACGCGGCGGCTCGTGTCATGTCGGCCTATGGCTATGCCGGCACATCGATGTCTGCGCTGGTCGAAGCGACCGGCATCCCGAAGAGCGCGATCTACCATCACTTCGGCTCCAAGGCCGGATTGCTCGCGGAAGTGATGGCGCAAGGCGCGCGGGGGTTTTTCGATGCGATGCGCAATGCGCACGCGAACCCGCCCGACGGCACGCCGCGCGAGCGGCTGGGCTGGTATCTGCAGAAGACCGGCGAGGTCTTCCTGCATCGCGAGAATTTCCTGCGCCTGCTGTTCGTGATGGTCATGAGCAACGAGGCGGCGGAGCCGGAAGCGATGCAGACCGTCGTCGATGTGCGGAATGAAGGTCGCGACTACATGCGCGAAATGATTCGCAACGCGTTCGGCCAGGATGGCAAGGGGATGACCGCCGCCGCCGCGGACGATCTCGCGTACTTCGGCATGATGGGTTTCGACGGCGCGTTCGTCTCGTTGCAGTCCGGCGACCCGAGATCGATGACGAAACACATGGCGCAACTGACCGATGCACTCGTCGCGCTGGGCGAGACGCGAGCCACCCCGGCCCGCAAGACGGCTTCGCGTCAGGCCGCGGCGCCGCGCAGCGCATCGAAGCGCAGCTAGGCGCGCTGGCCGCGAACGGCAGCGCGCTACGCGTCGTCCCGCAGCGCAGCATGGATTGCGGGGCGACCGTGACGCCGCCGCGCGACTCGCCGGGCGCTGCGCGCGAGGCCGCCCGGAGGCCGGCCGGAAGCTTCCGGCGAATGCCCGCCGGGCAATCGAGCGACCGTTCGCAACCGGAATGCCGGGCATCGCAAACCCGAGCCGCATTTCGCCGGCATTGAAGGTAAACTCGTCCGCAATTTCCCGTCTCTTACCCACCGCCCGCCGGGCGGCTCATTTTCCGGAGATCCACCATGCGAACCAGCGCCCGCAACCATTTCGCCGGCCAGGTCAGCGCCGTCAAGACCGGTGCCGTCAACGACGAAATCACGCTCCGCACGCAGGACGGCCTCGACATCGTCGCCGTGATCACCCACGGCAGCGCGGCTTCGCTGGGCCTCGCGGCCGGCTCGAAGGCATTCGCGCTCGTGAAGGCGTCGTCGGTGATCGTGATGGTCGACGTCGACAGCAGCAAGGTGTCGGCCCGCAACTGCGTCGCGGGCACCGTATCGTCGGTCGCGAAAGGCGCGGTCAATTCGGAAGTCGTGATCAAGGCAGCGGGCGGCGCCGAGATCGTCGCGATCGTCACCAACGACAGCGTCGATCGCCTCGGCCTCGCGAGCGGCACGGCTGCGTCCGCGATCTTCAAGGCATCGAGCGTGATCGTCGGCGTCGAGTGAACGCATGACGATCGCGATGGCGATCCGTTTGGCGCGGCGCATTCACACGAATCGCGCCGTGCGGCTGCCGGTGGGATGCGTGCGATGACAACCGCGTTCGATCACGCTCGGCAACGGGCGCTGCAGTCGTTGCTGTCCGCAACGGCCAGTGCCGACACACCCGATGCACGCCTGTTCGGCGCACTCGTTGCGGCACGCGCGCGCCGTGATGAACTCGGGCTGCTCGGCCTGTCTCATCGTCAATTGGCCGGCCTGCTGACGCGGCAGTTTCCGCGCCTGCCTGCGGCCGATGTCGCAGCGCTCGCGCCAACGGCCGCGATGGCAGTGCTGCCATCCACTCACGCGGCGTTCGTCGCAACGCTGCACACGCGGCTGATGAACGACGCGAATCCCGCCGCCGACCGCGACGACGCCGGCTGTCTCGCGTCGATCATCGCGCACGCCTGCCTGCGCCCCGATCATCTGTGGCGCGATCTCGGGCTTGACGGGCGTGGCGCGGTATCCGCGATGCTCGATCGCTATTTCCCCGCGCTTGCTGCGCGCAACATCGCTCACCTGCGCTGGAAGAAATTCCTCGCACAGGAAGTGGCCGCCTCGCTCGATGTGCCGCCGGGCCCTGCCCCCGGGTGCCCGGGCTGCGAGGATTTCGGCTTTTGCTTTCCGCACGCGCGATAACCACCGCGGCGGGCGGTCTGCCCATTCGAGTCGCCGCGTCGCCATCCGGAGAACCCGCCATGACCGACATTGCAAGCCCCAACCTGCCGTCGCGCGATTTCGAAATCACGTCCCGGTTCTACGAAAAACTGGGGTTCGCCGAGACCTGGCGCGATGACGGCTGGATGATCCTCAAGCGCGGCGACCTGTTGCTGGAATTCTTTCCGCACCCCGAACTCGATCCGGCGACGAGCTGGTTCAGTTGCTGCTTCCGGCTCGCGGACGTCGGCAGGTTCTTCGACGACGTGCTCGCAGCCGGCATTCCGGAGCAGGCGACCGGCTGGCCACGCGCGCACCGGCCGACTTGCGAAGCCTGGGGCGGCACGGTCGGCGCACTGATCGATCCGGATGGTTCGCTGATCCGGCTGATCCAGACCGAAGACTAGGCTCGCCCCCGCTGCTGCGGTCGCGCTCGGGCGGCGCTGCAAACAGATGCGCGCGCGATGCAACGCACGCCCCATAAACGGTTACCTTGCAAACCGTATCGCCTGCTGTTCGTGACGCGGTCAATGCCGGTGCCGGTGATGAATGTCCGGAAAATGCGCATGGCTGTGCGTGACCGGCAGATGCACGTGCGGATGCGTGTGCGGTTCGTTGCCGTCGTACGCAAAATCGTGCGCATGCTGGTGGTGTTCGTCGTGCCGATGCCGATGCGTGTGCTCGAGCTGCTCGTGCGTGTGCGTGTGTTCATGCCGTTCGCGAACGTGAAGCCAGATACCGAGCGCCATCAGCGCGGCCGCGATCCAGAACGTCGCGGGCGGCAGCGCGGGCCAGATCAGCAGCGACAGCACGACGCCGAACAGCGGCGCGATCGAGAAATAGGCGCCCGTGCGCGCGCTGCCGAGATGACGCAATGCGACGACGAACAGCACGAGGCTGATCCCGTAGCCGCCGAGCCCCGTCAGCATCGCGGCAGCCGTGACCGGGACAGCCGGAAGCGTCGCGCCGGTCGCCAGCGCGATGCCGATGTTCACGGGTCCGGCGATCAGCCCCTTCGCGCACGCGATGACCATCGCGTCGTTCGCGGCCACGTTGCGGGTCAGGTTGTTGTCGACCGCCCAGCACAGGCATGCGCCGACGATCAGCAACGCGCCGACCGGCACGCCGACCTGGCCCGGCGTCCACGACAGCAGCGTGCCGCCGGCGACGATCGCGACCATCCCGAGGAACACCTGCGAATCCACGTTCTCGCGAAACACGACCCACGCGATGACAGCCGTCAGCACGCCCTCGAGATTGAGCAGCAACGCGCTCGTCGCTGCTGGCGTGCTCGACAGCCCGAGCATCAGCAAAGCCGGGCCGGCCACTCCACCCGCCGCAATCGCGCCGGCCAGCCAAGGCAGGTCTGCACGCTGCAGCGGCGCGGCGCCTGCGGTCGGTGCGTGCCGGTTGTGCAGGCGGCGAAACAGGATACCCATACCGAGCCCGACGCCGCTGCCGAGATAGAACAGGCCGGCGACCATGAACGGCGACATCGCGCCGATCAGCGCCTTGGCGAGCGGTGTCGCGGCGCCGAACAGCGCGGCAGCGGTGAGCGCGACGAGAATCGCGGAATGTCTCGAGTGCATGATCCGGTTTGAATTGACGTTGAAGGGCGCCGGCCGTCGCAGCGGGTCGCGTCGCGGAGGGCTTGTCGTACCTTTCGCAATGCAAGCTGCATCGCAGGCGGCCAGCTTGCGCGCGACCTGACGGCCTCGGCGAGATTATCGCGCGTCATCATGTCACGATGACCGGTCGCAAACGTCCACGCGCCAGTCAGTGGTTACAGCATGCCTCTATGTTAGGAAAACGAATTAATTGAACGACGCGTTGCCGTATTCGGGGCATGCGTACCGTCCATGCGCAAACGACACAATCGAAACAACGCGCGTGCAGCGTCGATCGGCGAACTTTCTTCGTCCGGTCGCGTGGTCTGTTCGAGGTGGGACAGGTAAGAGCCCGGCACGTCGAGCACCGGTGGGAGCAGTCCTGACCTGCCTCGGTCGAGGCAGGTCAGTCCGTCGTGTCATTCACCGCGGGCGATGTGCCTGCGGGACTGCGCCGTGCGATATGCAGCGGCGCGGTGCGGATTACGCGTTTCCGGCCGTTTGCTGCTCGACCTGCGGCGCTGCGTCGGCTTGCGCTTCCACGTTGGCCGGTTGCGGCTCGGCGGCGGCCTCGGCCGGGTGTTCGGCCTTCGGCTGCTGCGGCGCGCCCTTGGCCGCTTGTGTCGCGCCCTTGCCGGGGCGGCGTGCCTTCAGCCGGCGCGCCCGCGCTGCGTCGTCGTGCGTGACACGCCCTGCTTCGTTACCCTGCAGATCGACCCGCACGGCGTCTTCGACGAGGCACGACCAGTAACGGTTGCCACGGCACCACGTCGACATCGCTTCACGCAGTTCGGCTTCGTTGAGCCCGACGGCCTGTGCTTCACGTGCGAGGTCGTCCCAGATACCGACCTTGAGCGGCACTTTGGGGGCCGGATTCTTCGGGAACGCACGCGGAAACTTGCGCTGCAGTTTGCCGATCGCAACGATGACCGGATCGACCGGCGCCGCCGGCTTCGCCGAAGCCGGCTTCGCGCGGTGCGCTGCTTTGCCGCCGGCCGCAGCCGGCTTGGCGCCACGCTGCGGCTGGTCGCCGGACTTCGGCTTCGCGCCGGTGTCCGCCGGCGCTGCCGGCCGCTTCGCGTTGCGCTCCTGCTTGGCCTTCGCTGCGAGCTGCGCCCGCAATTCGGCAAGTTGTTCAAAACCCATAAATTCAATCCACCAGGAATATAAGGTGTGGTTCGTGCGGCCATGCCGCGCGGCGCACAAGCTTCGCCGCCATGCGTGCGACCCGTCTGCCGCCGATGCGGAATACGACGGGGCCGCATCGCGCACGCCACTCTGTTTTCAGGCACCCGGCCACGATGCCGGACAAGGCAGGAGTGGAAGTATACCGGTACGCGCGGCGGCCGGTTGACTCACTGGTCTGCATTGGCCTGATTCGGGGTACCGGAAATGCGTCCATGCGGTCGTGTTGCGCATTATATGGATACGTTTCCGGAAGTCACGCCGTTCACTCTCGTTGGCGGAAATCGGGGCCATTTTCCGTGCTGCGATTGCCCCGGCAGTAATGATCGACGTCCGACACGTGGTATTCCGTCTCGGGACGTCGAATGCGATCGTGCCGTATCGGTGCGTCGCGGGCCCCGGCTGCGATTCTGCATCCCGGTTAGCGGCGTCGGCCGCGTGCGAATCAAAGATCACGGCGACGAATCGGCGCAAGCGCCGTGCCCATTCGAAAGCATCGGTGCCCGCACACGACTCGTTGCGTCCGCACCCATCCCGTGGCGCACGAAGCGGCCGAAAAGTGCGTAGTATGGCCGGTTCGATGTCGTCGGCAGCGTACCTCGGCCCGTTTCGCCTGGCCCCACGGGCGAGCCGCCGGCATCACGCTTGCCAGCCAAAAGAACGAACCGGTTGTACAAAACGGAGCAGATACATGGTTCCCCCACACGACATCCCGCACGACGGCATCATGCGCGAGGAGATTCACCATCGGCAGATCGATATGCGCGGCTATCGGCGCAGCGACGGCCGGTTCGAAGTAACGGCCTGCCTCTCGGACCGCAAAACCTTTGATTTCACGCCGCCGGGCGGCACGCGAACGGTCGCTGCGCTGTCGCCGATCCACGACCTCGGCGTGACACTGGTCTTCGACGCCGACATGGTCGTCCGCGCCGTATCCACGTTCCTCCGGTCGCATCCGTATGCGCAGTGCCCGGGCGGCGGCGACTCGCTGCAGGCGCTCGTCGGACTGAGCATCGGCGCGGGGTGGAACAGCGAGATTCGCAAACGCCTGCCGTCCTGCGATACGTGCACCCACCTGAAGGAGTTGCTCGGCCCGATCGCCACCACGGCCTATCAGACGATGGTCGGCATGCGGAAGTCATCGCTCGAGGCGCGCGACAGCGACGGAAAGCCGCTCAAGATCGACAGCTGCCATGCCTATGGCGCATCGCGCGATCTCGTGAAACGTCTTTGGCCCGAATATCACCGGCCTTCGGAGACGGCAAAGCGCAGCTAAAGGCCCGGCATTCTGCCGGTGCCGTACCGACAGAATGCGTGCGTGGCGTGCACAAACGTGCGTCGAGCAGTCGTCGCAGTTGCAGCGCCTGCGATCAAAAAACGCCCAGTGCAAGCCCCGCTGCAAGACCGGCGCCCAATTCGGCGCAGCGCGCGAGATCGCCGGCGTCGATCGTCTTCGCCGCGAGGATGCGTTCCGGCGTCTGCGCGTGCGTGCAGACGATCAGGCCCGGTGCCACGTTCTTCAACCGCCATCCGGTCGCGATCCGGTCGATCTGGCGCAGCGCGTTCTGCCCGTCGCTTCCTGCACAGATCATCACCGCATACGGGCGGCCGTTCACGCGATCGAGCGCCGCGTAGTAGCAGCGGTCGAAGAAATCCTTCATCAGCCCCGACATTGCCGCGAGATTCTCCGGTGTGGCGAACAGATAGGCGTCGGCGGCCAGCACGTCGTCCGCGCTCGTCGCATCGGCGCGCTGCAGCCTCACGTCGACGCCGGTTTGCTCGCGCGCAGCGCCGGCGGCCGCTTCGGCCATCTGTTGCGTGCCTCCGGTCATCGTGTGATAGACGATCAACAGCGTCTTCATTCGTCGTTACTCACGTTCGGTTTCAGGTGCGCTGACGGCATCGCCGATTTCCGCTGAATGGCCGGAGACCCGATGAGGCAATCCCGCATTCGCTTGCGCGGATCTGCCGGTTTGCCGGCTCGTCGTTGCGAGGCACGTATCGATCGTGCACGTCGCGCCAGGCTCGATTCGCGCAAGTTCGACCGGATACACGATCAGTCCGTTGCGTCGCGCGATGCGTCGGCGCGTTCCGGTTGCGCGTAGTACGCGAGAAACATGTCGGCAGCGGATTCAGCGACTTTTTGTTGCTCGGGCGCCGCGAGCGGCGGCTGGCCCATCGTTACCTGCGGCCAGAACGCGAATACCTTCACGACACCGTGCAACTGGTGCGCGGCAAACACCGGATCGGTGACCGACAGGCGTCCGGCGGCCGCGGCCGTCCGCACCCAGACTGTCATGTCTTCCTCGCGTTCGCCGAGGCGCTCGACCATGTCACGCGCACGTTCCGGCGAATGGATGGCCGCACCGATCGCGACGCGTGCGAGCGACAGAAATGCCTCGTCGCTGAGCAGGCGCATTTTGCGATCCAGCAACGCAAGCAATTGTTCGCGCAGGGGCACATCGGCACGATAGGTGGGCGAACTGCCTGTCCGGGTCGCATCCCACATTTTTTGCAGGATGGCGGCGAACAACGTTTCCTTGCCCGGGAAGTGGTTATAGACCGTGCGCTTCGACACGTCGGCACGCGCAGCAATGCGGTCCATGCTGGTCGCGTCGTAACCCGACGCGAGAAATTCCTCGATGGCCGCGTCGACGATGGCCGCGCGCTTTCGATCGGTCAGGCGCTGAGGGGGAGTGCTGGTATCCATTCAGAAATTTTACACCGGGTAGTTTACTTATCCCAGAAATAAACTACACTGTTTAGTGTACTTTCTATTCCGGACGAACCGACATGGCATCGCCTCTCGTTTTGATTCATCGCATTCTGGGTTTGGCGGCCGCCCGGCGCGGCCGCGCACTGTCTGGCGGCTCGCCGCAGCACAATGGCGAGCGTTTCAGCAATGTCGCGCCCCGTCCGGTCGAGGGGTTGGGCAAGACGCTCGGGATCGCCTGGAACGTGCTGTTCAACAAGCCGCGCAATACCGTGCCCGCAGGGCGGCTACCCGTCGATTCGCTGACGCGCGCGGAACTCGACGCTGCCCCCGATCGCAGCCTGTACCGGCTTGGCCATTCGACGCTGCTGCTCAAGCTGCGCGGCGAATTCTGGCTGACCGATCCCGTGTTCGCCGAGCGCGCGTCGCCGTTTCGGCGCGTCGGGCCGAAGCGTTTCCATGCGCCGCCGATCGCGCTTGAAGATCTTCCGCCGCTGCGCGGCGTGATCCTGTCGCACGATCACTACGATCATCTCGACCGCGACACGGTGCTCGCGCTCGCGGCAACCACTGGCGTGTTCGTGACAACGCTGGGTGTCGGCGACCGCCTGATCGAATGGGGCATCGACGCGAACAAAATCCGTCAGCTCGACTGGTGGCAGAGCGTCGACGTCGCCGGCCTGACGCTGACCGCGACACCTGCCCAGCACTTTTCCGGGCGCAGCCTGTTCGACGGCAACAGCACGCTGTGGGCGTCCTGGGTCATCGTCGACGACGACTTGCGCGTGTTCTTCAGCGGCGACACCGGCTACTTCGACGGTTTCCGGACGATCGGCGAGCGCCTCGGGCCGTTCGATGTCACGCTGATCGAAACAGGCGCCTACGACGCGCAATGGCCGTACGTGCACATGCAGCCGGAAGAGACCGTGCAGGCGCACATCGATTTGCGCGGTCGCTGGCTGGTCCCGATTCACAACGGCACGTTCGATCTCGCGATGCATCGCTGGCAGGAACCATTCGAGCGCGTCACGGCGCTGGCGATCGTGCGAGGCGTCGATCTGTCGACGCCCAGGATGGGCGAACGCCTCGCACTCGACGAACCGCATCGCGGCGAGCGGTGGTGGCGCACGGTCGACGAGCGCGTGACGTCCGTTGCCACGAAATCGCGCCGCTGGACGCTTTGCGCGTCGCAGGCCACGAAGTAAAACCCACCATCGTTGTACATTTTTTCCCCGGAGCGCGGCAATGTCGCGACTCCGGCAGGCGCGTTGCCGGCGTACCCGCACGTCGACGGGTTGTCTGTAGACCCGATTACCTGAGTAGAGAAGTCATGCCTCCGACACCCGTCCGATACGCACCAGGCCAACCCGTCGACGACGCCACCATCGCCGCATTCAACCCGGCAGTCCCCCGATCGACGAGCCATAGCCGGGAGAACGACCTGCGGCAAACGCTCGCAGAGCGCGTCGCGAGATGGACGGATGACGTCGATCACCTCACCACGGCCATTCCGAACCTGAGCCTCCATCGAAGGGAGGCGACAACGCAGCCGATGGACTGCATGGTCGAGCCGAGCTTCGGTCTCGTCGTCCAAGGCACGAAGCGGCTCATTCAGAGCGGCGATGTGTATCTCTGCGACGCCAACCGCTTTCTGATCACGTCTCTCGACTTGCCCGGTTCGACGCAGATCATCGAGGCCAGCCGCGAAAGGCCGTTTCTCGGAATCGGGCTCAAGCTTGATTTTCGGGTCATGGCTGAACTGATGGCGCAGGTCGCAGCGGATCACGAGGAAGCCCCTGCCGGCCGCGGCCTCGTCGTCGGGGATATGAACGAACCGCTCTACGACGCAGTGAATCGCTTGCTGGCGTTGCTGGATGATCCGAATGCCATTGCAGTTCTTGCACCGTACGTCGAGCGGGAAATCTATTACCGGCTGCTGACGAGCGACCAGGGCGCGCGTCTGCGCCAGATTGCGTCCGCCGGCAGTCAGGGCAACCGCGTGTCGCGGGCGATCCAGTGGTTGCGGACCCATTACGACGAGTCGCTTCGGGTCGACGATCTGGCGGCGCAGGTACAAATGAGCAGCTCGACCTTTCACCACCACTTCCGCCAGCTCACCGGCATGAGTCCGCTGCAGTACCAGAAATGGATACGGCTAAACGAAGCACGTCGACTGATGCTGTCCGAGCGGCTCGATGCCGCGTCGGCATCGTTCAGGGTCGGATATGCGAGCCCGACTCAGTTCAATCGCGAATACAGCCGGTTGTTCGGTAATTCTCCGCGGAGAGATATCGATAGCCTACGAAGTGGAGCGGATGTTGTTCTGTCGGTGGCCACGACGTATTGATCGCGGGGACGGTACTTGAGATGCAGGATCCGTGTTTGGTGGTATCCGTAGACGGGTCGCATCGACTCTCCACGTGAAAGGTCGATCCGGTTGAGCCGGACGAGCGCAGCGGGATACGCGCTTGTTGCTGACCGCCGGATTGATTGCCAGGCAGCCCGCCGCGAATTTCGATTTGAGTATCGAGCGGTCCGACCAGCACCCGAACTCGCAAGTGTTCCATCGGCGGGAGACGAGTCGTCTCATACCGACCTCATGAACTGATGGGGGCTTTGGCTCCTCTGCAACCAAGTCGCCTTAGTGCCCTCCTGTCGCTCGGCCACGTACTCTCCAGTGCCGGAAGTCTCGCGCCTCGTTGCAGCCCAACGATTCGCGCGGTGAGAGTGTGCGTTGTCACGTGACAACTCTCGCTGAGAGATCAGCGCAGGCACCGGATATGAGTGTTCTGGTTCGTGTCGTGAGGTATCGGATTCGCCTCACTTCGATTCAGCTCGATATCAGCCCAACAAAGACGTCTTGAATACTACGTATTACGTATCTAATGATACAATTTTCAGTGCCTCCTTACCGTCTTTGGCACGAAGCATGCGAAATGATCATACGCCCCTATTTACAAGGGTGATATCGGCGATTGGGCGTGAAACAACATGAAGAATAGAGCGCAACCCATTGCCAGGTAAGGATTTCCACGAACGTCGAATTTCCTGGAAATGTTTCACGATCCGGCCCGTCTGAGTTGTAATGTAGCCTTCAACACTGCAGTTCGTCGCAAATCAGAGCCTCGCATGCAGAGTTGTCGCGCAGAAGTTCCGGGCTTAACTCAAGGCTACGCGCGACCAAGGTCATACCCCCCCCCTTCCGACCCAAACATGGGCAAAGGTGATTCGAACAAAACACCCCGCATAAATGGGGTCATATCAAACACACCCGTGATACGTACTCACGGGTGCAGCCCGGCAAGCTAACCGGCGCCTTTCTTCTGGCATATGACTACGGATAGACAATGATGAAGCTCCCGGGTCTGCGAAGCAATTGATGACCATACTCTTCTACATAGGACGCCCCTCGTCCGACATGCGGCGCAAGCCGCCACTTCGACACCCAAGTCCCCCGATACAACACGCCAGTTGTCACGTGACAACGCCGCAGCCAATCCATCCAGGAAGCTGCATATTGCGATAAGTCCGCGACGCGAATCTCTTCTTTAGCGATCCACGTGCTCATGCTCTATTGAGTCCAATCACAACCCCTCCAGAGGAACGATTCAGCACTTCCGTTACCTTCCGCTCTGAATCGATTGTCACGTGACAACTCATCGCACGAGAGGCGGTCATTCCAAATCCAAAGTCGTATTTCGGGCATCGAATGATCTCCCCATTACCATAAGAGCGATCAAATCAGCGATGTTCGCGCACTGGACCACCTTGAGAAGGAGCAAATCCCTTCTGCTTGTCACGTGACAACCACGTTTCGTCGCGACGCCCATGAATTGGCTAACGGAAATTGTGGTGAGTCCTGCCGGAGACACTGCGACTCAAGGGGCCCGTCTCCATTCGCAAACGCAGGCATCGGCAATTTGTCGAACTTCCTCCCGATCTTCGTACGTAATTTCCAACCGCGATCGTCAGTTTTATTTTTACTCGACCGCCAATCACGATTGACTCGTTAGCCATTCGGCCCACTTGTCACGTGACAACCACATCGATCTTCAAGACATACATCACGTCGAAGGCTTTTCTGGACATTTCGATAACAATTGAATATATTACGCAAAACTCCGTGGAGGAATTTAATGGCTTTCAAGATCGCCGTCAGTAATCAAAAAGGTGGAACTGGAAAGACAACCATCTCCGTCAATATCGCCGCTGCATTCGAAGCCGGCGGCAACAAGGTCGCCCTGATCGATGCCGACCCTCAAGGCACGTCCGTCCGGTGGGTGACGAGCGGCGAGAACACGCTGCCGATGACGGTTCTCTCTCTGGCCCCTGCCGGTCGCGGCATCGGCGGCGAGATCAAGAAACAGGACGCGAACTTCGACGTGATCGTTGTCGACTGTCCTGGCAACCTCGAAGACCCACGCATCGCCTCCGTCCTCGAGGTCGCCGACTTCTGCCTCGTGCCGCTGTCACCGTCGCCAGCCGATCTCTACAGCACGGTCGCGATGATCCGCATGATCGAGTCGATGCGGTCCGTCCGTAACCCGAATCTTTCTTCCGCATTAATGCTGAATAGCGTTAATGGAAAAACTAAAATGCGTGAAGAAATTTTAAAAATTCTAAGGGCTGAAGAAATAGGGGAGCATCTGCTCGACAGCCAGATCGCGCAGCGCGAGGTCTACCGTCAGACGTTTGCGCTCGGCACCACGATCCATCACCACAATCGATATCTGAAGGGCCTGAAAGAAGCCCGTGCGGAAATCGAAAAGCTGGTCACGGAAATGGCCCAATACATCGCGTCGACGCGCGCTACCGGAGCCGCCCATGGCTAAGGACACCTCGAAGGACAAGAAGCCGACCGGCAACCTGCATCTCGCAGCCGGCCTGCTGCGCGGACTCGCGCAGGAGAATGCGGCACTCGAAACGCGGCTGCCCGAACCGGCGGCTGCACCGAATGTCGTCGGCGAAACGGCACCCGCCAGTGCGCCGGCCGCGGCCACGCCAGCCAGCACACCGGATCTTGGCGCGCCTCAGAAGGTATTGGTCAAGGATTGCATTCCGAACCCGTTCAACCCGCGCGTGTTCTACTCGGAGTCGAGTCTGCACGAGCTCGCTCTGACACTGAAACGGGAAGGGCAGATCGAGCCGATCAAGGTTACGCGCCTCCCGGAGTTTCCCGGCAAGCTCGTGGTGATCGATGGGCAACGCCGGCTCCGCGCGACGAGCATCAACGGCGATGAAACCATCAACGCCACGTTCCGCACGGATCACACGCCTGAGCAGCTCTACACGATCGCGTATCGCGCGAACCACGACCACGAACGCCAGACGATCTTCGATGATGCGGTCGCGTGGAAGCGTCTCCTCGACGAGAAAGTCTTTGCCGACCAGAACACGCTGGCGGAAAAGATCGGCAAGGACAAGGCATCGATCAGCAAGACGCTGTCGCTCAACGCGCTCCCGAACACGCTCCTGGAACGGATGGCGAGCGCGAACGACGTGGTCGGCCTGCAGGCGGCATACTTCCTGAAGCTGATCTTCGAACGCCTGGGCGAGCCGACTGCCGACCGGTTGTTGACGGCCGTGATCGACCGGAAAAAGTCGGTTCGTGATCTGGAGAATTTCCTGCGTGCACAAAGCGACGGCAGCAAGAAAGCGGGGCGTACGCGTTACAGCGTTCGCCATGACTTCGCGCTCGAATCGCGAGCGATCGGCCAGCTGAAAACCTATCCGGACGGACGTCTGGATCTGCAGCTCAAGGGCGTCGACGCATCGCACCAGGAAGCGCTCGCCGACAAGCTCAAGACCGTCATCGACGCGTACGTTGCCGAACTGGCAACGGCCACGCAACAGTAACGCGCGAAAAGCAGAAGGCCTCGCATCCGCGTTGCACCGCGAAGCCGGACGACGACGTCCGGCGCGCGACACACATCCGGCTGCGAGGCCTTGTTCAGTTGCCGGCGAGACTGCTTTTCAGCAGGAATTCCAGCAAGTCGTCCGAGGTCGGTTCGCCCCACGTATCCAGCGCGAGCCATCGGAAGAAACTGGTCTGCGCGAGCTTGCTCGCCTTCTTCTTCGGCGACAGCGTCAGGTCCTTCGAGCCTGCTACCGTCTCGTTGTAACGCTCGATCAGCTTGGTCTGATCGTCGATCTCCAGTTCGCGGAAATACGCGCCGGCTTCCTCGACCTTCGCCGCCAGATATTTATCGCGAATCTGCTCCTGCTTGCTCTGTGCAGATTCCTTCGCCGGGGCCGCCGCTTCCGTTCCCTGCCCGTCGGACAGCGTGTAGCCGTGCGTCAGCGCCTTGCGGAAATACGCGGCCACGTTGTCGACCGGCGCCGCATTCTTCTTCGTAGTCCGATTGAGCGTATAGGCAATCGCCGCCTTGATGCGCTGCACGCCGTATTGCGTGATCAGCCGGCGCGCTTCCGAGCGCGGGATGCCGAACTTGGCGACCTCCTCGACCAGCGCTTCGTTCTTGACGTCGCCGTCCTCCACCGTATCGGTGCTCTGCTTGCGCGTCACCTTGAACTGAACCGCCTCCACGCTCCGGCCGGACTTGTGTTCGATCAGCTCGAGCGTGTGATCCGAAACTTCGTTCACCTCCTGAATGCACGGCACCAGGACCTTGCTCTTGAACAGTTTGTATTCCTTGTACGACTGCGACGCCTTGTCCTGGCCGAGAATGAGGTCACGAAATTTCGGCAGCGGAATCTTCGCGGTGATGCCGATCCCCTCGTAGCGCACCGTGTTTTCCCACAACGCGAGCGAGTGCGACCGCCGGAACTCGCGGGCGATCCGCATATCGATCAGTGCGTAGATCTCGGGGTTGAGCAACTCGCTGCGAATCTGGTCGGAGAAGCTGTACTTCAGCACCGATTGCTCGAGCTCCGCGCCGGCGAGCAGGCCCGACGCTTTCCAGACTGTCGATCGATCCGCGGCCAGATAGTCCCAGTTGACGACGGTACTGATCAGCGAGTTGACCGTGTCCTTCACGTACTTCGTATTGTTGCTGTTCAACCCGCTCTCGTGCGAAAGCGACGCAAGCGAGATCGAGAAGCTCGTCCGCCCCGGCTCGAACGCCTCCTGGCGTAGCGCGTTCTTGATCAGCGAACTGAACATCTTGCGCTGCTGCAGGCCGATCTTTCCGGACTTGGGCGCGATATGAATCGCCTGGACCGCCTTGCGCAGCAAGTCGGGAGGCTCGGGGGTCTGAAACAGCGAAACCTGTTTGTCTGAGCCTTTGCTTGCGGGCTTGCGCGGCATCGTAATGTCCGGATAAGGTCACCTTGTTGAGAGCGGACTTTATACCTTTTCGCGCCAACGAGCAACGTCCTTGTTCCGGATTTACTTGCACTATCTCCGCTAACCTACAGATATAAAAGGAAAATTCACAATCAGACGATCTGTGCGGAACCCCATATCCAGCTACCTTTCGACAAAAATGCTTCCCACAACCCGCTACCTTTCCTGCCCGGACGCGGAAACCCGGCATGAGATTTGCCCCCTGGCAAGGTAACCATCCATGGGAAGCAAATGCGGAGAATCGAGACCGTTGGGCGAATTCGTGGTGCTCTGCAGCACAGACCTGCTTTCTTCCCATAACTTGCTACCTTCACCGATTCCCACAGGAGGGTACCTTTCGACCGGCACCGGCTGCGTTGGCTGCGCTGATTCCAGCCCTGAAGGCAAACATCGCTCCCATAAACGGCAACCCATTGTTTTCCCCATAAAAGGTTACCTGTCGGTCCCATCGATCCTGTCCATGGGAGCCAGCCACAGGAAATCCGGGAGAGAAGCAATCGAGCCACCCCAGATGTGACCCATAATCGGCTACCTTTGAGGGGCCCCATAACCGGCTACCCGAGAAAAATCACTGTGCGGCCCTGCGTTCACGGATCCCCAAAAGCGCCCCATAAAAGGTTACCCACGGGCATTCCCATAGACGACTACCCAACGCGTTTCCGGGCCGATTTCCCATAACCGGGTACGCTTGCCCCATATCCACAACCCCGATTCCCCACAACGGGGTACCCCAATCCCCAAATCCACAGACCTAAACTCCCAAGCCCTTACACCTGTGCTCCCATAAATGGGTACCGAACCCTCATCAAACCCTTGTCAGATAAGGCTGTGAGCCGTCTAAAAGTAGTTAAAGAAGTAAACGTGGTTTACAAAAGATGTAAACACACGTGCGCTTCCGCAGAAAGACGAACCCCATAAACCGCTACCAATGGGTAGCCATCTATGGTGTCGCTCGCCTCTCAAACCTTCGATTCAAGCGTGGAAACAATGACTTGGCGCCCTGTTCCACACAGGCTCAAGGCCCGACAAGGCTCGCAGAAGAGGTGAGTACACACTCACATGAGCCCGAAACGTAGAAACCTATGGGAGAAAAACTGGAAGAAGGCTCCGTTTCCACGCACAGGTTCCCGTTTATGGGATCAAAAAAACCGGCTTCGTGACCCTGGCAGCGCGTATCACCGACCCGCAAAGCGGATCAACGATCCGGAAACATGAATCTCTCTGGTTTCGTTCACAGCAGTTTGAAATCATCCGGGACGGCAGCCGAAGGGTTTTTTGCACTCATGCGTCCCTGTCCGTGGACAAGTTTTTCCGCTTGCCCGCGCGCGTCTCTGGTCAAATTTAGCCTGTGGGCTGTGTACAGAGGCAATCGACGTCGTTCGCTTTGCTGCCTCGGTGGTCTTCGAACTTTCTACCTTTGAAACCACCAACCGAAGTTCAATGCTGTGCACCAGGTCACAAGGAGAGGCCCGGGAACGGCTTCCCGCGGATGAACTGGTTGGGTGGCGCTATCTGCACGCATCGCCGACTCCTGGGTCGATCCAGGGCACGTCGCGAACCAACGTGAAGATGCGGGCGACCGGGAAGCTCACCGCAATCGAATTCAAGCGATGATCCCGAACATGCTCACCTTCCGACAGTTCCGAATCCTGTAAAAGCTCACCAACCAGGCAAGGCCGCAGGAATCGGCATGCTGTGCAGGCAGCGGCACCCGTCTGGATTCCGGGCGAGCCAAGCGGCGGAACGAAAAACCTGTGATTCGCACCCGTTGCGCGGTGCGTTCCTGAGCCGAATCGCACGGATCACAAGCGTGGCCGCGACATCGCAACCCGACGTGCCACGGTCACCAGACGAGCGCAACGACATCGGCGCGGCACCGTCAGCGCAGCCGTGAAGTGAATCCCGCCGATATCTTCACCACACGCGATGTGTTCACACCATTCGTCATACGGACCCACAGGATCACGCGGTGACGCGTTGTACCGGCCCACGTAGCGCTCGGCATCACAGTGCGGCGATTGGTTGCCGGATCGAATGCTGCGCGCCGTGGCGATGCAATCGTGCATGCGTTGATCGCCGCAAAACCGAATCGTGGTCGTTTATGGGAGGAACCGTCGCTTGAACCGCGTCGACTGGCAACGCGGCACACAGTTCGACTGCTGATGCTGTGATCGTGAATGGTCTGATAACAGTCACCTCAGGCGCGAGCGTGCCGGCAACACCCCCTATGAAACGGTCCTGGGTCACTCACATCGCACTGCACCGGGCGCACATGACCCATCCTCCGCGCTGAATCGCGGGTATACCGACCGCGTCCTGTCTCCGCCGCAGCGCGATCGGCGCACGCGTCGACACGCGCCACACAGTTCGTCCTGTCGGTGACAGTCGACCGGCATCCACGTTGTCTCCCATACGTGTATCCCCATTCCGTTCCCACGTTGGCGCCACATTTTTCGCGGCGCGGTTATGATGCACAGGTCCCGAACTCGGCATGACAACCGATCGGGACAGGGGCGGTATCTCGATGGTCTTTCAATCCGTGATAAACCAGAAAAGAGAGTTCAGCGATGCAAATCCAGATCAGAAAACTCACGCTGGCTGCTACCGCAGCCGCGTTCCTGTTCGGCTCGGCAGTTCCTGCGTTTGCGCAGACCGACGCCAGCGCACCCGCGGCACAGGACGCGAAGGCAGCGAAGAGCCAGGCACGCAAGGCGGCCCGGGCCCAACGCAAGGCAGAGCACAAGGCAGCACGTGCGAAGAACAACGCCGAGCTGAAGAAACTCGAAGACGCCGGTTACAAGCCCGCGGCCAATGATCCGAACTATCCGCAGAACCTGCAGAACGCGGAGAAGAAAGCCGCCGGCGCAAGTCAGTAAGCGCCGGCCGGCGGCAAGCCACGGTTCGATCCGCGGCTTGCCGCGTGCGTCGCGGCTCCGCGGCGCACCTCGAAAACAGCATTCCCGGTATCGACGAAGGCAAACGCGGTCCAGGCGCTTGCGTTATTTGTTTCGCATTCCTGTATGTCTCGGCGCGTGCGCTTTGCACACCGACACAGTCAGCTCCGCACTCCCGGTGCCGCCGTATTTCCCGCCACCTTCAACCAGTCCTTGAACGCCCGCACCGATTCGTCATTCGCGCGTGCCGAGGCCACGTACGTGAAGTAGCGCCACGGCGGCAGTGCCGGTTCGCTGAACGGCTGCACCAGCCGACCTTCTGCGATGTCGTCCGCGACGAGCGCGATCGGTCCCATCGCGACGCCAAGCCCGTCGAGTGCGCCTTGCAACGTCAGGTAGAAGTGCTCGAGCGTGAGCGAGTGGCGCGGCACGAGATTCGGCTGTCCGGCTGCCGCGAGCCATTCAGGCCACATGCCGGGGTAGGTGGCCGCGTGCAGCAGCGTGAAGCCGGCCAGATCGGCAGGCGTATGCAACGGCCGGCCTTCCAGCAGCTTCGGCGCACACACCGGCAGCCGGACTTCGGACAGGAATTCCTCGGCAACGTAACCGTCGATGGCCTGCGGGCCGCCGCGAACGATCAAGTCGACCTTGTCGCGCAGCTTGTCGATCGGCTCGTTCGACGTCGACAGCCGCACCTCGATGGCCGGATGGGCGACCTGGAACGACGACAGCTTCGGCACCAGCCAGCGCAACGAAAACGTCGCGGGGGCGCTGACGCGCAACACGCGCTGCTGCGCGTGGCCGAAATGCTGCGCGGTGGCGAGCGCGATCCGGTCGAACGACGCGCCGACCTCGGCGAGATACGCGCGGCCCGAGTCGGTCAGCTCGACCCGCCGGTTATGGCGTTCGAACAGTGGCCGTCCGAGCCAGGCTTCCAGCTGCTGCACGTGCCGGCTGATCGCGCCATGGGTCACGCACAGTTCGTCCGCGGCCAGCGTGAAACTGCCGAGGCGCGCGGCGGCTTCGAACGCACGCAGCGAATTCAGCGGAGGGAGTCGTCGGGCCATCGGATCGTTCGTGTGATATTTACTCACACGATGGTTCAGGTTTAATCGTTTGATAGGGTGCTCAAGCTTCGCCAATATGGCATACAAACGGCCCGGTCGGCCGAATGATTGTCTGAATTTCTCACATGGAGTGCGGAGCATGCCGAACGTGGTGGTCGTGGGCGCCCAATGGGGCGACGAAGGTAAGGGGCGCGTCGTGGACTGGCTGGCGGCACAGGCCGATCTCGTTGCACGCTACAACGGCGGCCACAACGCGGGTCATACGCTGGTCGTCGGCGGCAAGACGTACAAGCTCGCGCTGCTGCCGAGCGGTATCGTGCGCGGCAAGCGCGGCGTGATCGGCAACGGCGTGGCGCTCGATCCGGAAGCGCTGCTCGCGGAAATCGGGCGGATGGCCGAGCTGGGGCTGTCGGTGACGCCGGATAACCTGTCGATCGCCGAGAACGCCACGCTGGTGCTGCCGATCCACCGCGCGATCGATCAGGCTCAGGAGCGTCTGCGCCGCGAGCCGATCGGCACCACGCTGCGCGGGATCGGGCCGGCCTACGAGGACAAGGTCGGGCGTCGCGGGCTGCGCGTCGGCGATCTCGCGGAACCGGGCCGGCTCGCCGCCAAACTGGATGTGCTCGTCGACCATCACAACGCGTGGTTCCGCGGCCTGGGGCTCGACGAGTATTCCCGCGACGCGATGCTGGCGACGCTGATCGACCTGGCGCCGCGGATCCTGCCGTTCGTGCGCTCCGTCTGGGCCGATCTCAACGACGCGACCGACCGCGGCGAGCGCATCCTGTTCGAAGGGTCTCAAGCCGTGATGCTGGACATCGACTGGGGCACGTACCCGTTCGTGACGTCGTCCGGCACCGTTGCCTCGGCGGCGGCGGCCGGTACCGGGCTGGGTGCGTCGAAGCTTGGCCACGTGCTGGGCGTCACCAAGGCGTATGCGACGCGGGTCGGCGGCGGCCCGTTCCTCACCGAGCTGTCCGACGCGACCGGCGAAACACTGCGTGCGCGCGGGCAGGAGTTCGGCGTGAATACCGGCCGACCGCGCCGCTGCGGATGGCTCGATGCCGCGCAGTTGCGTCAGGCCGTCAGGGTCTCGGGCATCGATTCGCTGGCGCTCACCAAGCTCGACGTGCTCGACGGTTTCGAGTCGATCGCGCTGTGCGTCGGCTACGAACTCGATGGCGTGCGGGTGGATCATCTGCCGGCGAGCCTCGATGCGCAGGCGCGCGCGAAGCCGGTGTACGAGCGGTTCGACGGCTGGCGCGGCACCGTGAAGGGGGTACGTGAACGTGCGGCGCTGCCGCGCGCCGCGCAGGATTTCATTGCACGCGTCGAAGCGGTCGCCGGCGCACCGGTATCGATGATCACGACCGGCGCGGAGCGCGACGACACGATCGTGTTGCGTAATCCGTTCGATGCGGCCGCCGGGGCCTAATACGTCATCCATGCCGTGAATCGCGCGGCGGCATCGTGGTCGCCGGGTAGTTTTTGCCGATCCGATGCCGGTCGCGTGCCGGCGCGACGGGGGCGCGTATGCGCTCGGTCCGTACACCGCGCGCAGGGCGACTCGGCGACACGATTCGGCATCCGGATTACGCCGAATACGACGAACTGGACACGTCTGCACGGCTGCTGTACTGTTCCGCACAATTCGCGCCAGACCGGCCTGCGCCGGCGCTGCCGGCACCATGGCCGCACGGTGGCGCGACGTGATCTCAATCCCGGGGACAGGCCGATGGACACGTTACAGATGATGCGCATTTTCGTCCGGGTGGCGGAGGAGGGCAGCTTCACGAGCGCCGCCCAGCGCCTGGACATCACGACGGCCTACGCATCGCGGTCGGTCGCGCAGCTTGAAACGCATCTGCGCACGCGCCTGCTCAACCGCAGCACACGCCGTATCGCGCTGACCGACGCCGGGCAGCGTTATCTCGACCGCTGCCAGCGCATCCTCGGCTATATCGACGAGGCGGAAGCCGAGGCGGCCGACGCACAGGCGAAGCCGTCGGGACGGCTGCACGTTCACGCGACGACGAGTTTCGGCCAGTCCTACGTGGTGCCCGCAGTCGTGCGCTACCGTGAGCGCTATCCGTCGGTTGCGGTCGAACTGACGCTGTCGCAGCATGTGCCCGACATCATCGACGAAGGCTATGACGTATCGCTGCAGTTGAGCACGACCGAGTTGCCCGATTCCGGGCTCGTGTCGCAGCGGCTCGGCGAAGTGGGCAGCGTGCTGTGCGCGTCCCCCGCATACCTGAAGGCGCGCGGCACGCCGCAGACGGTGAGCGACCTCGCCGGGCATGCGTGCCTGCAGATCGTCACGCCGCTCTTTCCGCGCGACCGTTGGCATCTCGATGGTCCCAACGGACGCGAAACGTTCGAACTGCCATTGCCGGATTTCCAGGTGAACATCGCCGATGCGCTCGGCGCCGCGCTGCGTGCCGGACTCGGGATCGGTTCGCTGCCGATGTCGGCCGCCCTGCCCGGGCTCGCGAGCGGCGCGCTGGTGCGCGTGCTGCCCGAATACCGGTTGCAGAAGCTGACGGTCTACACGCTGTACGCGTCGCGCCAGTATCTCGATGCGAAGATCCGCACGTTCGTCGATTTCCTGCGCGAATGCGTGCCCGAGTTGCTGGCTGCCGACGAGGCTGCGCTGACCGCTTCCTGCAAGTCCTGAAGTCGAACCTTCGGCGTGTGAGCCCGAGGCTGCGCGTCAAACGATAAATAATACGTAGTCCTTTGTTTTTGCGCGGATGTCGGCGGCGTCCTCGCGACCGACCCGGGCAATGATGCCCGGGTAACCGGCGTGCCCTTATGAAAGCGCTTGCTTTCGTTATCGAACATCGTTGGTTCGATGCGCGGCGCCACTCCCCTAGAATCGGTTCGACCGGCTTCATCGCATGCGTGCGCAACGCCGCATCCTCTTCATCGAACCCGATACGACATGGCAGACCAACACTCCACAACCCGCCGCCGGCTCCTGCATGCCGGCCTGGCGATCGCGGCGGGCGCCGCTGCGCATCCGGGCTTTGCGCTGGCGAGCACCGCCCGCGCGCGTACGTTGCGCATCGGCTATCAGAAAGGGCCGCTCAGCCTGTTGAAGGCACGCGGTACGCTGCAGAGCAAGCTCGCGACACTCGGCGTGACCGTCACGTGGACCGAGTTTCCGTCGGGGCCGCCGCAGCTCGAGGCACTGAACGCGGGATCGATCGACTTCGGCGATGTCGGTGAGGCACCGCCGATCTTCGCGCTCGCGGCCGGCGCGCCACTCGTCTATTACGCGCAAACGCCGGCCGGCCCCGCGGCCGAGGCATTGGTGGTCGCGAAGGATTCGCCGGTCAGGACCTTCGCGGACCTGCGCGGCAAGCGCATTGCGCTGGTGAAGGGATCGAACACGCACTTCCTGCTGGTCCGGCTGCTGCAGTCCGCCAAGCTCAACTATGGCGACATCTCGCCGGTCTGGCTGTCGCCGTCCGATGCGCGCGCCGCGTTCGAAAATCGTTCGGTCGATGCGTGGATCATCTGGGATCCGTTTCTCGCGGTGGTCCAGCAGGCGTTCGGCGCGCGCATCGTCGCGGACGGCACCGGGCTCGTCGAGAATCGTAGCTACTACTTTGCGTCGCGCACCTATGCGCAGCGCAATGCCGACGTGCTGGACGCGGCCGTGTCGGAATTGACGGCGGTCCAGCGATGGCTCGATGCGAACCGCGCGCAGGGCGCGGCCGAGTTCTCGAAGCTGTGGGGGATTCCGGAGCCTGCGGTGGCGCTCGCATTTCGCCGCGCGCGCTTCGGTGTCGAGCCCGTCACGCGCGACACGCTCGCGTATCAGCAGCGTATCGCCGATGTGTTCTACCAGACTGGCGTCCTGCCGAAACGCGTCGACGTCAGTCTGGCCGCGCCACCTGCGCTCGCTTGATGGTCCGGCCGGCCAGTAACCGCTCAACGGCGGAATGACCGTGCCACACCCTCCGCAATCGGGCACGCGTCGAGCCGGCCTACGGCGCGACGCGGGATAGCGGCACCGCTTCGTCGCGCAGCTTCAGCACATCACGGCCCGGCGCATCGCCGAACAGGCGTGCGTATTCGCGGCTGAATTGCGACGCACTCATATAGCCGACACTGCGGCACGCCTGCCGCGCATCCATTGCCGACAGGCACATCAGTCGGCGCGCCTCCTGCAGCCGCAGTACCTTCTGGCATTGCAACGGGCTCATCGACGTGACCGCACGAAAGTGGTGATGGAAGGTCGAAGGGCTCATGTCCACCTGCCGCGCGAGCGATTCGACTGTCATCGGATCGAGGTAGTGGTCGCGTATCCAGGCGACGGCGCGCGAGATGCGCTGCGTCGTCGAATCGGCCTGGCCGACCTGCGCGACGCGTGCACCCGACGGGCCCCGCAGCAGCCGAATGAGGATTTCGTCGACGATCAGCGGCGCGAGCAGGTCGATGTCGTCGGGGTGCGCGACCAGTTGCATCAGGCGCACGATGGCGTCGACGATTTCACGCTGGGCATCGTGCGTATCGAGTGCACGGCAGTCGACCGCCTTCGGCAGCCCGAGCGGAAACACGCGTGGCGTGAGTGCCGCGATGCGGGCCGGGTCGAGTTCCAGTTGCGCATAAAGGAGTGGTTCGGCCGGGCTCGCGCGCATCACGCGGCCGGTGACGGGCAGGTCGGCTGTCGCCACCAGCATCCGTGATTCGTCGATCACGTAGGTGTCGTCGCCAACCTGCGTCGATTTCGCGCCTTGCCCGACGATGCTCAGGCACGCGTGGTGCACGCCATGGTTCCAGTGCGGCGGCGACGCGGAGGCACGCCCGATGCGCATGCCACGTACCGGGAGCGCGAACGTGCCGTCGTGCGGTGCATACGCGGCGATCAGCGCAGCGAGTCGGGCCGTGGGCGACCGGGCCGGCGACCGAGGGTCGTGATCGGGCGTGATGCGCTGTAGCGGCGGCGTTCGGGCGTCGATTTCCATGGTGCGTGAGCGGATGGCGGAGTGGTCGGTGCAAGGTGCGCGGCTGCGATTCCCTGTTGGTGTCCCGGCAGGGGGGCCGGCACGGCGGTCACATCGTACGGCGAGTCGCGTGCACGTGATTGCCTAAATCTGTGGGAAATTAGCCCGATCATCCGGATCTGCATGGCCGGTGACCGCGTCGCTCGCCGCTGCGCGGTGTGCAGCGCACAAATTCGGAAATTAAGGCAAAACAATCGCAGGATCGGGCAAGCCATTTTCCGGCCGTTTTCATACCATTGCACCTGCTGAAACAAACGTGATCCAGTGCGCGCGGACGATGCGTGCATGAGCGTCGCATGGCCGGCGGACGTCGCCGGCGTGGTCGCGGCGAACCACTGGAAAAGACTCAGGACTGCTATTCGAATATTCATGCATCGGGCCAGCCGAGGCCGGCTTGCGTCCGTTGCCTGCCGGCCCGCGTCTGGCGCGAGCGTGCCGACCGACCCGGCGTGGCTGGCGTCGGTGCGGCCGCATTGGCCGGGCCGTTGCATGTCGGTCGCGATGCGGCGACGGGCGCCCGCGTCAAGGCAGTCGACCGCGCAGGGGAATCCGGACAAATGGACCAACTTCAATCGATTCGGGCATTCGTGACGGTGGCAAGGGAAGGCGGCTTTCGCCGGGCGGCAACCCGGCTGCGCGTGTCGACGGCGATGGCGAGCCGGCTGGTCGATGCGCTCGAGACGCGCCTGGGCGCGCGCCTGCTTCAACGCAGCACCTGCCACCAGTCGCTGACGGAAATCGGCGAGCTGTACCTCGCGCGCGTCGAGCGGATTCTCGGTGCGATCGACGAGATCGACGGGCGTTTCGTCGCGATGGGCAGCAAGCCGGAAGGCGCGCTGCGCATTGCCGCTCCGGTCGCGTTTGGGCTCAGCCAGTTGAGCGCATTGCTCGATCGTTTCGTGAACCGGTTTCCGGACGTGCGGCCGACCGTCACGCTGACCGATGCCCATGTCGACCTGACATCCGAAGACATCGATGTCGCGTTCCTCACCGACGGCATGCCGGTGACAGGTGCGCATGCGCTGCACACGCTGGCCGCCTACGAATCCGTGCGCGTCGCGGCGCCGACTTATGTCGACGCGCATGGCGGCGCGGCTGCGTCGGGCGACTGGCCGGACATCACGGCCGTGCGGCTCGATCTGCCGGCGCCCGGCGATGACGATGCGGCTGCGTTTCGATCCGACACCGCGCCCGGCGCCAGTCCGGGCGTCGGCCATCTCGAGATGGCGCGGCGGCTGGCTGTGGCCGGCATGGGCGCTGCAGTGCTGCCCGCGTATCTCGTCGACGCCGATCTGGTGGCCGGCACGCTGGTGCGCGTCGCGCCGATTCGCCCGCTCGCGCCCGTCACGCTGAAGCTCGCGCATGCGCGCACCGCGCATCTGCCGGCCGCTGCACGGGCATTCGTCGAATTCGCCGGCGCCGCGTTCCGGCCCGCGCGCTAGCAGCCCGGTTGATCGCCGCAGCAACGCCCGCCCGCCAGCGCTGCGGGCTCATGGTTCTTTTTCCTCGGAAGCCGTTCGACGAACGAACGCTCCGCAGGGCGCAACGCACGCCCGAAATACGCGACCGCATCCGCGGCAAACAGGAAGCGACAGCATTCCGGCCGCGCGTGCAGGTCACGAGGAGATCTGGTGATTCCCATTGAAGGTCGTCTATTTGTGAGAGGTCGCTCCATGCGCGTCGAACGGGTTCCATACCGCTTAATCACTGCCGCAACGGCTGCCGTATTCCTGGCCGCGTGCGGGAAAAAAGAATCGGCACCGCCGCCCCAAACGCCGGAAGTCGGCGTCGTCACCGTCCAGCCGCAGGCCGTGCCGGCGGTAACCGAACTGCCGGGCCGCACCAGCGCGTTTCTCGTCGCGCAGGTCCGCGCACGAGTCGACGGCATTGTGCTGCGTCGCGAATTCACCGAAGGCACCGACGTCAAGGCCGGCCAGCGTCTGTACAAGATCGATCCGGCGCCGTACGTCGCCGCACTGAACAGCGCGAAGGCAACGCTCGCGAAGGCGCAGGCGAACCTCGTCACGCAGAACGCACTGGTCGCGCGCTACAAGGTGCTGGTGGCCGCGAACGCGGTCAGCAAGCAGGACTATGACAACGCGGTGGCCACGCAGGGCCAGGCCGCGGCGGACGTCGCGGCCGGCCAGGCGGCGGTCGATACCGCGCAGATCAACCTCGGCTACACCGATGTCGTCTCGCCGGTTTCAGGCCGCGTCGGCATCTCGCAGGTGACGCCGGGCGCGTATGTGCAGGCGAGCCAGGCGACGTTGATGTCGACGGTGCAGCAGCTCGATCCGGTGTACGTGGACCTCACGCAGTCGAGCCTCGACGGGCTGAAGCTGCGTCAGGACGTGCAGAGCGGCAAGCTGAAAACGAGCGGCCCGGGCGCGGCGAAGGTGTCGCTGATCCTGGAAGACGGCAAGACCTATTCGGAAGCCGGCAAGCTTCAGTTCTCGGACGTGACGGTCGACCAGACCACCGGCTCGGTGACGATTCGCGCGATCTTCCCGAACCCGGGCCGTGTGCTGCTGCCGGGCATGTTCGTGCGTGCGCGGATCGAGGAAGGTGTGAACGAGAACGCGTTCCTGGTGCCGCAGATCGGCGTCACGCATGACCAGAAGGGCCAGGCGATCGCACTGGTCGTGAACGCAGCCAACAAGGTCGAGACACGTCCGTTGACGACGGCCGGCACGTATGGCCAGGACTGGATCGTCGAACGCGGTCTGGAAGCGGGCGACCACGTGATCGTGCAGGGCGTCGACAAGGTACGCCCGGGTGCGACCGTGAAGACCGTCGCGGCGCAGCTCGCACCGGCGCCGGACGCAGCGTCCGGCACACCGGCAAGCGCCGCGAATGCGTCCGGCGCCGCGCCGGCGAGCACTGTCGCCCATGCTGCCGCGCGTTCGACCGCCGCGTCGGCCGCGCAATAACAAGGAGTCCGTTTCATGGCCAAGTTCTTTATCGATCGCCCGATCTTTGCGTGGGTGATCGCGATCGTGCTGATGCTGGCCGGCGTCGCATCGATCTTCAAGATGCCGATCGCGCAGTATCCGACGATCGCACCGCCGACGATCCAGATCCAGGCGAACTATCCGGGCGCTTCCGCGAAGACGGTGGAAGACACGGTGACGCAGGTGATCGAGCAGCAGATGAGCGGTCTCGACAACTTCCTGTACATGTCGTCGACGAGCGACGACTCGGGCAACGCGACGATCACGCTGACCTTCGCGCCGGGTACGAATCCGGACGTCGCGCAGGTGCAGGTGCAGAACAAGCTGTCGCTCGCGACGCCGAACCTGCCGCAGGTCGTGCAGCAGCTCGGCATGCAGGTCACGAAGTCGAGCAGCAACTGGCTGATGTGGTTCGCGTTCAACTCCGAGGACGGCAGCATGTCGAAGGAGGATCTGACGAACTACGTGGCGTCGCACGTGCTCGATCCGCTCAGCCGCGTGAACGGCGTCGGCCAGACGCTGCTGCTCGGTTCGCAGTTTTCGATGCGCATCTGGCTCGACCCGGTCAAGCTGACCAACTACAGCCTCACGCCGACCGACGTGTCGGCTGCGATCACGCAGCAGAACGTGCAGATCGCGGGCGGCCAGATCGGCGGCACGCCGGCGAAGCCGGGCACGATGCTGCAGGCGACGATCACCGAATCGACGCTGCTGCGCACGCCCGAGCAGTTCGGCAACATCCTGCTGAAGGTCAACCAGGACGGTTCGCAGGTGCGCCTGAAGGACGTCGGCCGCGCGGCGCTGGGTTCGGAGAACTACACGTTCGACACGAAGTACATGGGGCAGCCGACGGCCGGTCTCGGCATCCAGCTCGCGACCGGCGCGAACGCGCTGGCCACCGCGACGGCGCTGCGGGCCAAGGTCCAGGAGCTGTCGAAGTACTTCCCGCACGGTCTCGTCGTCCACTATCCGTACGACACGACGCCGTTCGTGCGCCTGTCGATCGAGGAAGTGGTCAAGACGCTGCTCGAAGGTATCGTGCTCGTGTTCCTCGTGATGTACCTGTTCCTGCAGAACCTGCGGGCGACGATCATCCCGACGATCGCGGTGCCGGTCGTGCTGCTCGGCACGTTCGCGATCATGGGCGTCGCCGGTTTCTCGATCAACACGCTGTCGATGTTCGGCCTCGTGCTCGCCATCGGCCTGCTGGTCGACGATGCGATCGTGGTGGTCGAAAACGTCGAGCGCGTGATGGCGGAAGAGGGGCTGTCGCCGAAGGAGGCGACCCGCAAGGCGATGGGCCAGATCACCGGCGCACTCGTCGGCGTGGCGCTCGTGCTGTCGGCGGTGTTCGTGCCGGTGGCGTTCTCGGGCGGCTCGGTCGGCGCGATCTATCGTCAGTTCTCGCTGACGATCGTGTCGGCGATGGTGCTGTCGGTACTCGTCGCGTTGATTCTGACGCCGGCACTGTGCGCGACGATCCTCAAGCCGATCCCGCAAGGGCATCACGAAGAGAAGAAGGGTTTCTTCGGCTGGTTCAACCGCACGTTCGATCGCAGCCGCGATCGCTACACGAGCGGCGTGAACCACGTGATCCGGCGCTCGGGCCGCTGGCTCGTGATCTACCTGGCCGTGTTCATCGCGGTCGGCGTGATGTTCGTGCGCCTGCCGAAGTCGTTCCTGCCGGATGAAGACCAGGGCTACATGTTCATGATCGTGCAGACGCCGTCCGGCTCCACGCAGGAAACGACCGGCAAGACGCTCGACAACATCAACACGTACCTGACCACCACCGAGAAGGATGTGGTCGACTCGGTGTTCACGGTCAACGGCTTCAGCTTTGCGGGCCGCGGCCAGAACGCCGGTCTCGTGTTCGTGAAGCTGAAACCGTACGAGCATCGTCAGCGTTCGGACCAGAAGGTGCAGGCGCTGATCGGCCGGACGTTCGCACACTACGCGCAGTACAAGGACGCGATGGTGATCCCGTTCAACCCGCCGTCGATCCCTGAACTCGGCACCGCTGCCGGCTTCGACTTCGAGCTGACGGACAACGCGGGTCTCGGCCACGAAGCGCTGATGGCCGCGCGCGGGCAGCTGCTCGGGATGGCCGCGAAGGATCCCGCGTTGGCACTCGTGCGCCCGAACGGCCTGAACGATACGCCGCAGTACAAGGTCGACATCGACCGCGAGAAGGCGAACGCGCTCGGCGTGACGGCTGCCGCGATCGACCAGACCTTCTCGATCGCGTGGGCGTCGCAGTACGTGAACAATTTCCTGGATACCGATGGCCGGATCAAGAAGGTGTACGTGCAGTCTGACGCGCCGTTCCGGATGACGCCGGAAGACATGAACATCTGGTATGTGCGCAACAGCGCGGGCGGCATGGTGCCGTTCAGTGCGTTCGCGACCGGCCACTGGAGCTACGGTTCGCCGAAGCTCGAACGCTACAACGGCGTGTCGTCTATCGAGATCCAGGGGCAGGCCGCGGAAGGCAAGTCGACCGGGCAGGCGATGGCGGCGATGGAAGCGCTCGCGAGCAAGCTGCCGGAAGGTATCGGCTACTCGTGGACGGGCCTGTCGTTCCAGGAAATCCAGTCCGGTTCGCAGGCGCCGATCCTGTACGCGATCTCGATCCTCGTCGTGTTCCTGTGTCTCGCGGCACTGTATGAAAGCTGGTCGATCCCGTTCTCGGTGATCATGGTCGTGCCGCTCGGCGTGGTCGGCGCGCTGCTCGCGACGATGCTGCGCGGTCTCGAGAACGACGTGTTCTTCCAGGTCGGCCTGCTGACGACCGTGGGCTTGTCCGCGAAGAACGCGATCCTGATCGTCGAGTTCGCGCGCGAGTTGCAGGCGGGCGGAAACATGGGGCCGGTGCGCGCGGCGATCGAGGCGGCGCGCCTGCGGCTGCGTCCGATTCTGATGACGTCGCTCGCGTTCATGCTCGGCGTGCTGCCGCTTGCGATCAGCAACGGCGCGGGCTCGGCGAGCCAGCACGCGATCGGTACGGGCGTGATCGGCGGGATGATCACGGCGACGTTCCTCGCGATCTTCATGATCCCCATGTTCTTCGTGCGGGTTCGTGCGATCTTCAGCGGCGAGACGGAAAACGTCGACGACGCATGGCGTCTCGTGCAGGGCGACCTGCAGCGCGGTCACGACGACGCACACGATTCGAAGGGGCAGTAACGATGCAAAAACACGCTTTGACTGCAACCGCGGTCGCCCTGGCTGCCGCGTTGTTCGCCGCGGGCTGCACGATGGCGCCGCGTTACAAGCGGCCCGACGCACCGGTCGCGCAGGCGTACCCGGCCGGCGGCGTCTACGCGACGCAGCCGGGTGCGGCCGGCGCGCGCAGCGCGAACGGGCAAGCTGCGACCGCCATCGGCTGGCGCGAGTTCTTCGTCGATCCGCGCCTGCAGCGGCTGATCGAGATCGCGCTGAAGAACAACCGCGACCTGCGCGTGTCGGTGCTGAATATCGAGGCGGCGCGCGCGCAGTACCAGATCACGCGCGCGGGGCTGTTCCCGACGCTCGACGGTACGGGCACGGGCAATATCCAGCGCGTGCCGCAGGGTCTTTCGCAGACCGGTGCGCCGTACATCTCGCGCGCCTACAACGTCGGGCTGTCGGCGTCGTGGGAGCTCGACCTGTTCGGCCGCGTGCAGAGCCTGAAGGATCAGGCGCTCGCGCAGTACCTGTCGACGTCGTACGCGCGGCAGGCGTCGGAAATCTCGCTGGTGTCGCAGGTGGCGGATCAATACCTGACGCTGCTGTCGACCGACGATCTGTTGAAGGTCACGGAGAACACGCTGAAGACCGCGCAGGCGTCGTACGACCTGACCAAGCTGCAATTCGACAACGGCACGGGCTCCGAGCTCGAGCTGCGTCAGGCGCAGACGGTGGTCGAGACGGCGCTCGCGAACCAGCAGGCGCAAGCACGGGCACGCGCGCAGGCGCTGAACGCGCTGGTGCTGCTGATCGGCGAGCCGCTGCCCGATGATCTGCCGGCGGGCATGCCGCTCGACGCGCAGAACCTGCTGACGGACGTGCCGGCCGGGTTGCCGTCGGATCTGCTCACGCGTCGTCCTGACGTGATGCAGGCCGAGCAGACGCTGCTGGCGGCGAACGCGAACATCGGTGCGGCGCGCGCGGCGTTCTTCCCGAAGATCTCGTTGACGGCCGCGTTCGGTACGGCGAGCCCGACGCTCGGCGGCCTGTTCAAGGCCGGCACGGCGGCGTGGTCGTTCGCGCCGAACATCGCGTTGCCGATCTTCGAAGGCGGCTCGAACATCGCGAACCTCGATCTTGCGCACGTGCAGAAGCGCATCGAAATCGCGAACTACGAGAAGGCGATCCAGTCGGCATTCCGCGAAGTGTCGGATGGTCTCGCCGCCCGCGGCACGTACGACCAGCAGATCGCGGCGCTCGAGCGCAACGAGCATGCGCAGCAGCGACGTTTCGACCTGTCGGACCTGCGTTACAAGAACGGCGTCGACAGTTACCTGTCGGTGCTGACCGCGCAGACGGACCTGTATTCGGCACAGCAGTCGCTGATCAGCGCACGTCTGGCACGCTGGACGAACCTGGTGACCCTCTATCGAGCGCTAGGCGGCGGGTGGGTTCAGCGCGCCGGCGAAACGCCGCGCGCGCCGGATGCACCGGTCGACTACGACAAGGCGGCTGCTCCGGTGCCCGCGTCGGCAACGGCGACGAACGGGTAAGCAGGATCACGGGCAGGGGCAAGAAGCCATGACCCCTGTTCGCGGCGGCTGCCCGATGTGAAAACGAAAACGCCACGGATGAAAATCCGTGGCGTTTCTTTTTACGCAGTCTGCGTAGCCGCTCGCGTTGGAAGCGGCGTTACGTTACGCCTGCTTTTCCCAAAGCGTGCGGCCGAAGAACGTCAGCGTGCGATCCCACGCCATTTGCGACCACACCGGATCGAACTGCGTGCCGGCGATGCGGCCGGGGCCGACAGCCGTTTCGTTCGCGAATGCGTGATGCGCGAGATAGCGATGGAATTCCAGATCGACCTTCGCATCGGTCAGCTTCTTCTCCAGTGCATCGACCTGGTCGATCGCGAAGAATGCGTCCTGCGTGCCCCAGTGGCCCATCAGCGGCACCTTGAGCTTCGCCGGATCGAGGTAGTCGAGGGGCGGGAGGCCGTACCACGTGACGCCCGCGTCCGCATCGGCGAACTGCAGCGACAGCAGCGTGAGTGCGCCGCCCATGCAGTAACCCGTCACCGCGACACGCGAGGCAAGCGTCTTCAGATGCGTCACGGCGCCCGGAATGTCCTGCGAAGCCGCGTCACCGAAATCGAGCCCGGTCATCAGGTGGTGTGCTTCTTCTTCCTCGACCGTCGATTTGCCGCGGTACAGGTCGGGCACGAGCGCAAAGTAGCCGCAGCGCGCGAGGCGATCCGCGACGCCACGGATCTGGTCGTTCAGCCCCCACCATTCCTGGATGACGACGACCGCGGGTGCGCCCTCGGTCTTGGCCGGCGTGGCGAGATAGCCCTGCAGTTCCTGGCCGTCCGGGCGTCGAAACGTGATCATGGAACCGGATGTTTGAGACATGAAACCGCTCCTATTCGAAAAATGCGATGAGTGCGGCATCGGGGCCGGCCTGCGGGCGCGGCGACGATCGGACAAGCCGTGCGTCGTGGTTCCGCTCGCGTTCGTTTCGGCCGGCACCGACCACGCGGCCATTCTATGCGCAAACACAGGCTGCCGTCGTGAACGGAGCCGCGCGGCACGCGATCCGCAAGATCGCATCGATCGGGCGCGCAACCCCGTTCCGGCAGCGGGCGACCGGAAAACAAACACCCCAAAGGTCGGATCAAAAATCCAACTTTTGGGGTGCAGTTCAGAGCGGGGTGTTTCGTTTGCTGCGCGCGTATCGGAATACGCGGGCGCGTCTCCGGCTTACTGGCCGAAATACACGGAGTCGCGGCCATCCTGCTTGACCGCGATCGCGCGGCCGGCGCGTACGCCAGCGGCGGCTTGCGCGCCGTAGCCGGTTTCATCGGCGTTCGTCACGCGGGCCTGGGCGGTCTGCAGCGCGCGCGGATAGTACGGGTCGGAGACTTCGGGCTTGTAGCCGGCCTGTTCGAGCTGGACGAGTTCCGCACGCACCTGCGCACGCGTCAACTGGCCCGACGGATTGGATTGTGCAAATGCGCCGTACGAGGCGGACAGGGCGGTTGCGGCGACGACAGCGTAGATGAACGACTTCATGATGACCTCCGGTTTCATTGATTTCGCGCTTCGCTTGTTGCGTTCAGCGGTTGATTGCATCGTAGCGATCGCGTTACCGGTCGGAAATACGCGTTCCAGCGAATGATTATTGCAACTGGGTAAACGATCCGGAGCGATGGGTATTTCATCTGATGATTGCGAGGCTGTCCGGCGCTTGATAGGGACTGCGGACGGAGCGACGCATGGGCGATATCGTCGAGCGGCGGGGGCCACAAAACGATCAGTTAAATCGCATTTCGAAGTATCTGAGTGAGGCCGTTGATAGCGTTCGTTCCGTATCGCGCGAACTGCCGCGTCACTCGACCGGTACCGCCTGCCGTTTCCGGTATTCGGCAGGCGTGATTCCGACGTGCCGGGTGAACGACCGCCTGAGCGTATCGACATTCGCGAAGCCGCATTTCGCGGCGACCTGTTTCGGCGTGTCGTGACCGTTCTCGAGCAAGTGGCGGGCGGCGGAAATGCGGGTTGCCTCGACCCATGCGGCCGGCGTCATGCCGACTTCCGCGCGGAACAGGCGTGCGAAGTGGCGCGGGCTCATGCCTGCATGCTTCGCCATTTCCGCCACCGAATGCTCGAGTTCCGGATTCGCCGCGATCCAGCGCTGGACCTCCTGCAGTACCGAACGTCCGGCGGGGCGCGCCTCGCCCCTGCGGCTGAACTGGAGTTGTCCGCCCGGGCGCTTGAAGAACATGACCAGTTGCGCGGCGACGCGCCGCGCGATCTCGCGGCCGAGATCTTCCTCGACCAGCGCGAGCGCGAGATCGAGCCCGGCCGTGACGCCGGCGCCGGTGCGCAGCTTGCCGTCGCGCACATACAGCGCGTCCGCATCGACGGCGAGCGATGGATAGGCTTCGGCAAGCGCGTCGGCCGCCGCCCAGTGCGTGGTCAGGTGACGGCCTTTCAGCAGGCCGGTGGATGCGAGGATGAACGCGCCGGTGCAGATCGAGCCGTAGCGCTTGCTCTGTACGGCTGCCGCCCGCAGCCATGCGAGGACGTCGGTGCGCAGTGCGATCCGGCCGGCGCTCGGCGCGCCGGCGACCAGCAGCGTGTCGATGCGCTCGGGAATGTCGGGAACGATCCAGTCGGGCAGCAACTGCGCACCGGACGAACTGCGGATCGGACCGGATTCGCTGGCAATGATCCGCAACGTATAGAACGGCTTCCCGCATTCGGCGTTCGCTTGCGCGAAGACGTCGAGCGGTGCGGAGACATCGAGCAGTTGAACGCCCGGAACGGCGAAAATTCCTACGACCTTCGGCATGATCGTTTGTGTGTCGTGTCGAACGTGACGGGTAGCAGTATAGAGGCGCCAGCTGCGCACGATGCTCGTAGACGGGCCTGTTTCCGGTGTTCTTCTCGCTGCGCGGGCGCCGTGTCCGTCCATCGCGCAAAATGGCAGGATATGACGTAACACGTCTATTGGAGACAGCTATCGGACTCCGGAGAATCGAGGGTGTTTTCAATGGAGGTCGATCATGACTGAGAACGTTGCAGGCATCACCATTCCCGATAGCCAACTGACGCGCGAGATCACCGAGCTCGTTCGCGATACCGCGTCTCCGTTGCTGTTCCATCATTCCAGCCGAGTGTTCTATTTCGCGGCGCTTGCGGGCCAGCGGCGCGAGCTGAAATACGATCCCGAGTTGCTCTACTGCGGCTGCATGTTCCACGACATGGGGCTCACGCACGAACACAGCAGCGCGTGCGAGCGTTTCGAGGTGGACGGCGCCAACGCCGCCCGCGATTTCCTGAAGGGCAAGGGCATCTCGCAGCAGGATATCGACGTCGTGTGGACCTCGATCGCGCTGCATACCACGCCGGGCATCCCGCAGCACATGCATCCGGTGATCGCGCTCGTTACCGCGGGCGTCGAGATGGATGTGCTGGGCCTAACGTATCCGGAATACAGCGACGTGGAGCGCGAGGCCGTCGTTCGTGCGCATCCGCGTACGCCGCACTTCAAGGAAGACATCATTCAGGCGTTCTACGACGGGATCAAGCACAAGCCTGGCACGACGTTCGGCAACGTGAAGGCCGACGTGCTCGCCGACAAGGATCCGCATTTCCACGCAGGCAATTTCTGCAGCGTGATCCGGTCGTCCGCGTGGGCCGGCTGATTGCTCGCGGGATGGCGCACGATCTCGGGTATTGAGCGAAGGTCGTGCGCGAAAGGCGAATCGTGGCTCCTGAATTACTAAGTAGTGCGATTGTATATGGCAACCGCGCGATCGAATCCGGGCACACGTGAACGCCGCATCGTCAGGCGGCAACGCCATCATTCAGACAGCCGGCCCGAGCGGCCCCGCACCGTTGCAGGACGTCTGGCGCGATCGCGCGGTGATCCCGGCGCAGCGCATGCATGCGAAGGGGGGGCGGCGCGTACGGCACGTTTGCCGTGACGGACGAGGTCGGCCGATGCGTGAGGGCGGAAACCGCCTCGGTAATCGGTAAGCAGACGCTGGTGTTTGCGTGCTTCCCGACGGTTAGCGGCGGATGGGGTGCGGCAGACGTCGTTGGATAGCAGCGCGCGTCACATCGCCCGGGTGTCGAAGGCCATCCTTCACGACAAGTCGACAACTGCGCGAAGTCCGGGCCGACTGTATGACGCGGGCATCGCGACGACACAGGTTCGGCTGGCTGCGTCGTCGAGGCAAGCAGGGCGGGTGGGTGTTGTGGCATCGGCCGCGTCGCGGGCGGAAAGGTACCCGTGTATGGGAGCGTGACTCGTTACGCTGCCGGATTTTCAACCGATACGAGCGTTCCAATGGCTTACACACTTCATGACTTACCCGACAGCCCCTGTGTCGGTGTGTGCTCGACGTTGTTCGACGATGTCTGCAAGGGATGCGGCCGAACGGCCGACGAGGTCTCGCACTGGGTGTTCATGAACGATGACGAGAAACGCGCGATATGGGAACGCATCCGGCGCGCGTGCACGGCGATGCGATTCCGTCGCGGCGGACGGTAAATCGTCGGGAGCGGCGTTCCCGGTGACGGTGGCACGCTTGAAGAACATCTCCTTGTGCTGATCGTATCGCTCGACCTTGTTCGGAGGGATGAACCGGCGAAATGGGAGCAAATGAAACAAATTGAAAAGTTGTTACGTGACAACCGTCCGACATTTGCCGTGACTTTATATACTGAATAATTGCTCCCCACCCCCAGGCGAATCTTCGATTCGCGGCGACAGAAGCTTGCCTCCAGGTGAATGGGACATGTCACCTTCGCGCGCACCTTGCTGAGCACCTCAGGCGCGCCCATCATCCACGTCCGCATGTTTCCGGCAATACGCCTATAATGATTGGGCAAATTGCCGGGAGAGGTTATGAGCACCATTGCTTTCCATCCTTCGGGCGTCGCGCATCCGCGTCAGGCCGAATTCACGATTCTCGAACAGCTGCTGGCGATCCGTGTCCGATCGGGGGCCGATCTTGCCGAGCTGGCGAGCGCACGCGTCGACGTCTCGGTGATCGACCGTCTGTCCGAGCGCGGGCTGAAATCCGACGAGCTCGCCTTCATCATTCCGCGTCGCACGCTGAGCCATCGTCGTCAGGCGCACGAACGCCTGTCGCAGGAGGAATCCGACAAGGCGATCCGTCTCGCGCGCATCGTCGCGCAGGCGACGGCCACGTTCGGCGACCAGGAGAAGGCGATGGCGTGGCTGCGCAACGGGCTTCAGCGCTTCGGCGGCCGCACGTCGCTCGACATGGCGAGCACCGAGCATGGCGCGCGGCTCGTCGAGGAGGTCCTCACGCAGATCGACGAAGGGTACTTCGCTTGACGACGCTGTGGCGGATCAGCAATTTCGCCGATCTGAAGGGGATCGGCGGGTTGCGCGCCGGCGGCCGCTGGCATTTTGCCGGGCAGCCCGTCGTATATCTCGCCGAGCATCCGGCGCTCGCACTGCTCGAGACGCTTGTTCATTTCGAAATCGCCACGGTGGCGCAATTGCCGAGCGGATACCAGTTGCTTCGCATCGAGGTGGCCGATTCGATCGATATCGCCGAAATCGCGGAGGGCGACGCGCCGGACGACTGGCGAACCAACGTCGACTGGACCCGCAGCGCCGGCACCGAATGGCTGCACACGCAGCCGAGCGCGCTACTGCGCGTGCCGAGCGTCGTCGTGCCGCACGCGCACAACTTCCTGCTGAATCCGCTGCATCCGGCCGCTTCCGAGGTCCGTATCGCGGAAGTCATGCAATCGCCGTACGACACCCGTATTCTGCGGCTGATCCAGTCGCCGCCGGGCGAATAGGGCGCCGAACGACACGCGGCCCGCGCCGAGCGCGGGCGGGATCAGCGTTCGTGTGCGGCGCGGTCCGCGGCCGCATCGGGCGGCAGTGTCTGCCGGATGCGCGTGACCGTTCGCGTGCTGACAAGACCGAGCATTGCACTGACGTCGGCATGCGCGTGGCCTGCAAGCAACTGGCGGCGTGCATACGTATTGCGCAGCACGCGCGGGCTCATGTCCGTCGCGTGGAAGCCGATCGCGGTCAGCGCGTCGCGCACCACGAGCAGCAGGAACATGTCGTTCATCGCGCCACCGCCGCGCGGCGCGGGAAACAGCAACGCGGATGCCGGTGTATCTGTCGAGCGCACCCGCCATGCGGCGAGCGGCGCCAGCGCAAATTCGGCGAGCGTGATTCGACGCGCCGGCCGCGCCCGATCGCGCGGCACGGAGAGCGCAGGCGGCTGCGCGTCGAGATCGGGCGCGTCGCAGGTTGTCGCACGGATCTCGGCCGACGTGATGCCGCTCGCCAGCAGCAGCGCGACGATCGCGCGATTCCGGCAGTCGGTGGGCGTGTCGTTTGCTCGCGGCTGCACGTGGCGCTGCAGCGCCGCGTCGGCATCGGGCGGCAGATAGCACGGCTCGGGCTCGCTGTCCGGCCATGCGAAATCGCGCGTCGTCCGGCCGGCCGGATGGAACCTGCGCAAGCCGACTTCGACCAGATGCCGGCCCAGCCGGTCGATCAGCTTTGCGTAGCGCACGCGGGTCGACGTGCCGGGCGCGCAGGTGCGATCGAGTTCCGCCAGAAAGGCCACGACGTGGTCGGGTCCGAACGTGGCCACCGACACGCGTCGTCCGGTCAGATAACGCAGGAACCGTTCGAACATCGCGACGTGCTGCACGACCGATCGCGGCGCGAACGGTCGGCGATCGGCGCCGGTCGCGGCGGTTTCCTGCCACGCGCGGAAGGCGCCAACGGGGTCGTGAATCCAGCGATTCGTGTCCATGCACGATTTATAGCCGGACGCGGTCATGCCGGCAATCGTCCCGATGTCCTTTTGGCCGCCCGGCCCGATGCAAGCGACGTGTCAGTGCGCGGTACGCGTGTCGTCGATGCCGTCGTTGTTCATCGTCAGGTAGACGAGCACGAGCAGCAGCGTGATGAAGAAGCGGAACGCATCCGGCACGCCGTTCCATTGCTTCGACATCCACATGCCGAACCACTCGCCGCCGACCGACATGAAGGCGACCTGCCACGTGAGGAAGCCGAGCGTCAGGCCGGCGATCGCATACGCCTTGGCCGCGCGGAATGCCGTATCGCCGGTGCGTCGCGCGCGCAGCAGGCGGACCCCGCCGATCCAGCACAGTACGGCCGTCAGCGTTTCCATCGAGATGATGCCGAGATAGCCGGCATGATGAACCCACGTCGTGCCGATCGCGCGATACATGATCCCGTTGCCGGGGAACGTCGTGTCCATCAGGAACACGTGATGCACGAACGCGAAATTCGTCGCGTAGTCGGTGATGTTGCCGAACGCGACGAGCGAGGCGAAAAAGGCCACGGCAAGCACCATGGCTGCCTTGGAAAGACGAACCATCATAATGGACTCCGAAATGAATGGGCGGGCGAAAGCGCGACCGCGCGGCGATCAGCCGGCGTTCGGGGCGATACCTGCGTGAGCGTGTCCGGCGGGGCCGGCGGTTTGCGTGCATGGCACGGCGGCGCGGAGATCGGGACTGGAAAACCTGAAGCCGGGGTGGCGTCGAGGAGACGCACACGCCGGCTGGATCGAGTGCCCGCGCCAGGAGGGAGCGGCGATTGTCGGTCGAACGACGGGTGTCGTCAAGCGGGGGTGGCTCTGCCGGCCGCCGCCGTCATGCGTCGCGCGAAGGCGCAGTTGCCGCTGCCGTTCCTGCCTGTCCGCTCAGTCGCGCCAATGCAGTGAACGCCAGTTGCGTCGCGATGGCCGCGAGCGTGCCGGCCGCCATGCCGTTGCCGAGCACGATCTGCACCGGCGCACCGAAATGGCGATACAGGTTCGGTACCAGGATCGGCGCAAGGCCGACGACGAGCGCGGCCGCAAGCGTGTACTGGTTGGCGCGCGCATGCAGGTCGACGCCGGCGAGCAGCCGGATGCCCATCACGCCGATCATTGCGAACACGACCAGCGCGGTGCCGCCGACCACGGCGGCCGGAATCGCATACGCGAGCCGCGCGAGCGGCGCGAACAGCGCGATGACGATCAGGATCGCGCCGGCAGCGGCCGTCACGTAGCGCGAGCGCACGCCGGTCGTCTGCACGACACCGATATTCTCGGCGCTGGTCACGATCAACGGCGTGCCGAACAGCGCGCCGGCCAGCGACGCCAGCGCATCGCCGCGTATCGTCTTCGGCACGTCGCGCGACAGCGAGATCGCCTTGCCGCACGTTTCGCCGACGGCGACCGTCTGCGCGGTGGCCTCGGCCATCGAGATCGCGGTGAAGATCAGCAGCGGCAGTGCGGCCACCACGTCGAAGCGCGGCATCCCGAATGGCAGCCATACCGGATGGGTGAACAGCGGGCCGTGCCACACGTCGGCGAGCGCCGGCATCGCATCGAGCGCCCAGCCGAGCGTCGCACCGGCCATCAGGCCGATCAGCACCGCGAGTCGCCCGAGCGTGCCGCGGAACGCACCGGCCACGACGACGGTGGCGACGATCGTCGCCAGCGCCAGACCGAGCGCGCGCGGCTGCGCGAAATCGGCCGAACCGGGCTGGCCGACGACGATCGTCGCGTAGATCCGGATCAGGTTGACCGACACGAGCAGCAGCATCGCGCCGACGACGATGCGCGGAAAGAGCCGCAGGCAGCGCGTGAAGACGGGCAACAGCACCCAGTAGAACGCACTGGCGAGCAACGCCGAGCCGGCCGCCGTCGGCAGGCATGATTGCGCGGCGATGCCGGCGAACAGCATCGTCGGTGCACCGCCGGGCACCATCACGAACGGCATGCGCGCGCCGATCGCGCCGACGCCGAGCGATTGGACCAGCGTGCCGATCCCGCACGCGAAGAACGTCGCGCCGATCAACTGGACCGTCAGGTCCGCCGGCAGCGCGAGCACTTTTGCGATCAGGAACACGGCAGTGATCGGGGACGCGGCCATCGACAACACGTGCTGCAGCCCGAACAGCGCGAGCTGCCATGCGGGCAGTCGCGCGTCGACGGGCGTTGGGTTCGGATCGTGCGACACGGCAGGCCCCTTCGAAGCGAACGGCGACGAGCGCCGGAAACCGGCGGTGAACGGAAGGTCAGGCCCGCAGCCAGGGCAGTTGCGCGGCGCTGTAGCGGAACGTCTGGAACACGCTGTTGAGCTGGCCTGGCCCGGTTTTGCGCGCGGCCTCGTCCGGGTATTCGGCGAACCACGGAATCACGTATTCCCAGACGACCTCGCCGGCGGGCGTCACTTCGAACAGCCGGCCCGTCGACGATTCGGTGACGTGCGTGTTGCCGTTCGGCAAGCGTTGCGCGTTGCCCATGAACGGCGTGTAGAACAGGTTCACGACGTCATCCGCATACGACCACACGACGCGCTGTGTCGCCGGATCGATCTCGACGACGCGCGAGAACACGACGTGCGCGCCGTGGCGGAAATTGCCGTTGTCGAACGCTAGGATGTTGCCGTTCGGGAGCGGCACCGGCGCATGCTGGTGCGACACGACGTCGGGCCCGATCCGCAGGTCGACGCGGCCGGTTTCGCGATTCACGCCGATGATGCCGGACGTCGTGCGCAGGCTCATCAACACGCGGCCGTTCGCATCGACCGCGAGGCCGTTGACGAGCGGCCAGTGATAGCGCCCGAAACCGGCCGCGATCGGGAAATCCTCGGGCCGCAGATGGTCGCGCGCATGCCATTCCCAGACGATCTGACCGGCCCGGTTCACTTCGCGGATCACGTCCGCATACATCACCTCGTCGTCGCCGTGCGGCGTGCCGCCCGGCACGCGCCGCGCGAACGCGGCATCGACCGGTTCGCACGCGGCGTAGAGCAGGTTGCCGTTCGGCAGCCACTGCGCATCGTGGTGGTGCGCGGGATCCTCGTAGCGCCACACGGTTTCGCCTTGCGGCGTGACTTCGTAGAAGTCGCCGCCATGCCACATCGACCACGGCGCATAGCGCGATTCGGATTGCGGATGGTTGCCGTTATAGCCGAGGTTGCCGTTCGGGAGGATCACCGCATGGCGGCCGGGGCGCACGGGCATCTTCCACTGATGGGCGACTTCGCCGTCGATGCCGACGAGATAGACGTTGCCGTCGGCCGTCTGCGGCGCGATGAGCGTATAGCCGCCCGCGGACAGGGCGGGATCGTGGGCGATGAGGCCGACGCCTCGGCGGCGCTGGGTAATCTGGTCGACGGTTGTCACGGCTGTCTCCATTCGAATCGGATACGGGGATGCAGCGGAATCTAGACGATCCGGACGGTCAGTAAAATCGGATTATTCTTGACGGCCTGTTCGGAAAAATCTAACGGACCTTTCATGCGTTCGATATCGCAGACATTCCGCTGTTTCGACGAGGTCGCGAGGCGCGGCTCGATTCGCAAGGCGGCCGACGCGCTGCACCTGACCGCCGCGGCGGTGCACCAGCAGATCCGCAATCTCGAGGAGCAGGTCGGCGTGCCGCTGTTCGACCGGTTGCCGCGCGGCATGCAGTTGACGCTCGCCGGCGAGATCGTGATCGCGGCCGTGCGGCGCGGCCAGCGCGACTTCGACAACGCGCTCACGCAGGTCGAGGACCTGCGCGCGCTGCGGCGCGGGCACGTGAACCTGGCAGTACCCGCGTCGACCGCGGAAAGGCTCGTGCCCGACGCGATCCTCGCCGCGATGCAGCGCTATCCGGGCGTCACGTACAGCGTGCGCTCGGGAAACGGCGAGAGCATCGTGCGCTGGGTCGAGACAGGCGAGGCCGACATCGGCTATGCGTTGCGCCGGCGCACGTCGGCGGGCGTCGTCGAGGTGCGCGCGTTCGCTCAGCCGCTGGGTGTCGTCACGGCACCGGGCCATCCGCTGGCGGCGTCCGGCGGCAAGGTGCGGCTGCGCGACTGTTTCGCGCATCCGCTGATCCTGATGACGCCCGACACGGAGCTGCGCGCGATGTTCGACCAGATCGATGCGCGACAGCCGCGCAACGTGCGGCCGCTGATCGAGACGGGCTCGGTGCCGATGGTGCGGCGCCTCGCGGCCGAAGGCGCGGGCGTCGGCTTCCTGATCGCCGAGAACGTCGCGGACGACGTGGCCGCCGGCCGGCTCGCGTGGACGCCGCTTGCCGATGCAGGTGCCCGCTCGTTCAGCTGCATCTACCAGCGGGCGGACATGAGCGCGACCGTCGCGATGACGATGTTCCTCGAATTCTTCTCCGAGGCGATCGACGCGATGGAGAGCGGATTCGCGCGGGACGGCGGGGCAGCCCGCAAGCGCCGTCGGGCAGCAAAGTAACGCCATCGGCCGCGCGGGCGCATCGCACTGCGATGCAGTGCAACACGCGAACCCGCATGCGAAATCGGTGACGTTGCGCACACAACATCGGGCCGTACTACGCCGTTCCCTTATTGCGGAAAAAATTTTGTTCATGGGACTATCGAACGCGTTGCCGGCGCACCGAGGGGGGCGCAGGCAGCGTGATGTCCATCGCAACGACCTACGAGAACATCGGCAGACAATGAACAGAACAGCGATTTTTCCGTATGCGTCCGCATTGCTCGCGGCCGCCCTGTTGACGGCGTGCGGCGGCGACGTCGAGAACGAAGCAGGCCGCACGCCGACACCTTCCACCGATGCGAGCTGCCTCGCGGTCGACAACAGCGGCGCGACGGTCGTGGTCGGCTCGAACCAGCCGGGCGACCCGTCGCTGCCGGAAGCGTCGTCGGGCTATCGCACCGGGATGAAGCCGGTCTATGCGAAGACCTATCTGGTGGCCACGTCGAACGCCTACGCGAGCGCGGCCGGCTGCGCGGTGCTGAAGAAGGGCGGCACGGCCGCCGACGCGGCGGTCGCCGTGCAGGCCGTGCTCGGCCTGACCGTGCCCGAGGCAACGGGCCTCGGGTCGGGTGGCGTGCTGCTCTACTACGATGCGCGCGGCAAGACGCTGCAGGCGTATGACGGCCGGGAAACCGCGCCGGCCGCCGCGACGGAAAACTATCTGCGCTACGTCGATGACGCGACCGACCACTCCGCGCCGCTGCCGAACGCACGGGCGAGCGGCCGGTCGATCGGCACGATCGGCGTGCCGAGGCTGATCGAGGCGCTGCAGCAGGATCACGGCCGCCTGCCGTGGCAGAACCTGTTCGGCGATGCGATCACGCTCGCGACCAACGGCTTCCCGATCGGTGGCCGGCTCGCCGACGCGATCGCGGCGAATGCCGCGAACCTGAAGCGTGACCCCGAGGCCGCCGCGTATTTCCTGAACGCCGACGGGACGCCGAAGACGCTCGGCACCGTGCTGAAGAATCCGGCCTATGCACGCACGCTGACGCTGATGGCGCAGTCGGGTGCGAACGCGCTGTACACGGGGCAGATCGCGCAGGACATCGTTGCGAAGATCGCGACGACGAAGGGCGCGGACGGGTCGACGCTCACGCCGGGCAAGACGACCGTAGCCGACCTGGCCGCGTACCAGGCGAAGCGCCGCGAGCCCGTGTGCACGACCTATCGCAGCTACTGGGTATGCGGGATGCCGCCGCCGTCGTCGGGCGGCATCGCGGTCGCGTCGGCGCTCGGCATTCTCGAGAACTACGACCTGAAGTCGCTGAAGCCGACGGCGATCGATCTCGAAGGTGGCAAGCCGACCGTCGCGGGTGTGCACCTCATCACCGAGGCGGAACGGCTTGCGTATGCCGACCGCGACAAGTACGTGGCCGATACGGATTTCGTGCCGCTGCCGGGTGGCACGTGGAACACGCTGCTGAACAAGCCGTACCTGAAATCGCGCGCGGCGCTGATCGATCCGGCCAAGAGCATGGGCACCGCACAGCCCGGCAATCTGGGTGCAGTGCCGCTCGGTGTCGACACGACGCTGATCGAGCACGGCACGAACCAGTTCACGATCGTCGACGGCGACGGCAACGTGCTGAGCGCGACGACCACGGTCGAGTCGAGCATGGGCTCGTTCCACATGACCAACGGCTTCCTGCTGAACAACCAGCTGACCGATTTTTCGGCGAACCCGGTCGATAGCGCGGGCAATCCGGTGGCCAACCGCCTGCAGCCGGGCAAGCGGCCGCGCAGCTCGATGGCGCCGACGATCGTGTTCGGGCAGGCCGCGGACGGCTCGCGCGGCGATTTCGTGATGGCGACCGGTTCGCCGGGCGGCGGCACGATTCCGCAGTATGTGGTCAAGACGCTCGTCGGCGCGCTCGACTGGGGGCTCGATGCGCAGCAGTCGGCGGGGCTCGTCGACTTCGGCGCGAGCAACAGCCCGACGACCACGATCGGCGGCGAGCATCCAAACGTCAACACGACGAACAACGGAGCGAACGATCCGCTGATCACAGGGCTGCTCGCGCTCGGGCACAAGGTGTCGACGTCCGCGCAGGCGAGCGGCGTCAATACCGTGATGCGTGTCACGGTCGGCCAGTCGCCCGCGTTGCAGGGCGGCACCGATCCGCGTCGTGAAGGCGTCGTGCTCGGCGATACGTTCCGACCGTAACCGGGCAGGACGCGCGGCGCCGGACTGCCTGTCTGCATCAACGGGCGGTCGGGGCCGCGCATCGTGAAGGAGACGCAATGACGAACGCGCATCTGCTTGACATGGATGCGATCCTGTCGGTGCCGGGTTTTTCGAGTTCCTCGGCGACCTGGATTGCGACCGCGCGCTGGACAGTCGCGATGCCGAGCCGTTTGATGCGCAGTGGATGGCGTCGTTCGACGAAGTCGATGGCGATCCAGGCACAGCGGTCGACCGGGCGGCCGTGAGCGCGCTGAGGGAAAAAGCGTTCAAGCTCGCGTTCGGCGCAGCGGGGAACGCCGGTGTGGCGGCATGCGTATCCGACGATATTGAACTCATCGCGAGGAGCCGGTTGTCGGGTCGCACCGACGGCTGGCCGATACACGTGCTTTGGCATGCTTGCAGAAGCGGCCGGTTTCCCTGCTAGCCGTTTCGCCTGCCTGGTTTCCCGATCGGTCGCGGCATGCTCCGCGCGGCACGCCTCCAGCTTCCCCGATCTACCGTTCAATTCCGCCACAAGCCCCCGATTGTCAAACAGTGTGAGTCAATCGTCAGCATTTGCAACGGAAGTAACAGTCCCCGCAAATCAGTCGTTTTGCTCGTCCGCGCCGCTACATTAGCTCCACCTGCCGCACGTCGCGGCAAGGCATGCGACAAGCCGCACGAAGGCGGCCCGCAGCAACAACGTCTTTGGGAGAATGACCATGAACAAGATTCGTACGATTCTGGTGGGTGCTGCACTGACGGCGATGGCGACTTCGGCTGCGTTCGCACAGACGGCCCAGACCGGCGCCCAGGGTTCCGCAGGTGTCGGCGCGCAGGTTCAGACGCCGCTGCTCGGTGGCGGCGTGGGCGTGCAGGCCGGTGCCGGCGCGAATGCGGCAGGCTCGGGTTCGGGCGCGGGCAACGTCGTTGGCGGCGCGCTGAACGGCGTCGGCAAGACGGTCGGCGGCGTGGGCTCGGCAGCCGGCGACGCGGTTGGCGGTGCGACGCAAGCGGTCGGTTCGGCAGCGGGCACCGCGAAGGATGCCGCCGCATCGGCCGCCCACTCGACGAAATCGCACGTGAAGCACGTCGCGGGCACGGCAAAGAGCCACGCGCAAGGCGCGGTGTCGACGGCAGGCGACGTCGCAGGCGGCGCGAAGGCGAAGGCCGGCGAGGCGCTCGAAGGCGCGACGAACTCGGTGCAGGGTGGCGCATCGGTCGGCGTGAAGGGTTCGGCGTCGGCACAAGGCGGCGCGCTGTAAGCGTCACGCTTCCCGACAAAGCCCGGCCCGCTTCGATGCGGGCCGGGTTTTTTTTATTGGCGCGCGCGGTGCGCCGTTCATCTCATCCTCGATACCGGGATGCGTCGGCGTTCGCCACCCATCCGGCGACGCGACGAGCCTGATGCCCGCAGGCACGAACCGGCAGCGGGCGGCGTGTGCGCCCCCTGCCCATCGCCCTTCCGCCATGCTTAAATAGCGAGGCTCCCGGTTGGCGGGTTGCCGCGATCGCGGCGCCGGCCGATACGGGCCAGCATGTCCGATCGACATCGTGACGACAGACGACACCAAAACGCCGTTCCGGCCAGCCCGGCGCGGCCCGATAACATTCCGAGGCATCACGTCATGAACATCCTGTTCCGTTTTCTCGCGCTCGCCTGCGTGCTCTGGCTGGCCGCCTGCGCAGCGTCGCCCCCGCCGTCCGGCAGTACCAGCGCATCCGCCGCCGCACCGGACGCCAGCGAACGCCGCGGGCTCGGCACTGCATGGGGCGAGTCGGTGCGATCCGAAACCCGTCAGGTCGATTTCGAGCGCGCGGATCCGGCGAAGCCGACGGATCTTGCGTCGGTCTACTACAACGACGCGTTGCCCGGACATCCTCCCGCGTCCCAGGTTCGCCGGTTGCCGACCCGCGTCGCGCTCGCCAACGGCGACATCGCGCTGTCGTTCACGGACGAAAAGGGCGCGCCGCTGCGTCTCGCGCGCAGTGACGGCCGCTGGCACATGGCGGGCGTCGAAGGTTCGCGCTACATGATCGTGCTTCGCAACCAGGGGCGCCGTACGTTCGAGATCGTGTCGAGCGTGGACGGGCTCGACGTGCTGTCGGGGCGGCCCGGCAGCTATACGAACGGCGGTTACGTGCTGTATCCGGGCCGCACGCTGACGATCGAGGGTTTCCGCAAGAGCCGTGACGAAGTCGCCGCCTTCCGCTTCGCGGCGGTGCCCGACAGCTATGTCGCGAATTCGAAGTACGGCGATGCCGCGAACGTCGGCGTGATCGGCGTCGCGGTGTTCGCGCAGAAGGAGAGCGACGAGGAAGCGCTGCGCCGCAACGCGAATCCGTTCCCCGGCAATGACAACGGCTATGCGCCGCCGCCGGTACCGCGTGGCGAGTGACGGCACCTCGTGGATCAGCCGCGTGCGTCGTGACGAACGACGCGCGCGGGGCGATCCTGGATCGGGGCTGCCCGAACGGCATGCCGGCGCATGCGATGAACTTCACGACCATCCTGCGCGATTCATGCGGACACGGATCATCCCGACGAAATCGATTGCGTTGAAGCTCGCGGCGCTGGCGCTGCTGGCCTCGAGCGCCGCCGTTGCCTTCGCCGAAACGCCGGCGCCCGAAGCGGTGCGGCTCGCCAATGGTCACGAGATCGAATGGGTGCGCCCGAGGTTGTTCAAGGTCGATGCCACCCGCCACAAGAAAACGGCACTGATCGTGCCGGCCGCGCTCCGCCGTGCGTTGGCCGATGCATCGAGCGTCGCGTTTCCGTCGGACCGCTCGAAGCGGATCGACGGCAAAGACTATCTGCTGGTCGTCGTCAACCGCTCGTCGAGCAGCCGCCCGACCGGATATTGCGGCGCGGGCGAAGAAGGGGCGCTGTACGTGCTGGAACTGCACGGCGCCCATGCCGTGCCGCGTTTCTCGCTGCCGGTTCAAAGCTGCCTCGACTCCGTTTCGCTCGACACCGACGGTGGAGCGCAATCGCCCTACCTGGCGATCGCGTGGCGCGACGACCCGGTCGGCATCGACATCCGATGGGAAATTCTCCCTCACGGCGGTGCAACGCATCGCGTCTATCGTTTCGTGAACGGCACGTTTGTCGAGACCGGGATTCCGCAGTAACGTGGCCGGGCTGCGGCACAATGGCCGTTCGAATGCGCATCGCGTGTTTCCCCATGTTCCGGTACGACGGAGAACCTCATGTCGCTGCCCGCTTTCAGGTACCATCCGGACCCGCTCGCAACGGGCAGCGTGATCCGCTCGGACGCGCGCTGCGTGTGCTGCGGTGATGCACGTGGTTACGTATACGCCGGCCCCGTGTATGCGGTTGACGAGTATGAGCAATGCATCTGCCCATGGTGCGTCGCCGACGGTTCGGCACACGCGCGGCTCGATGCAGTCTTTACCGATACGTACGGCATCGGCGGCGGCGAATGGGATGAAGTGCCTGACGCGGTCGTCGATGAAATCGCCTGTCGCACGCCGGGCTTTCGGGGCTGGCAGCAGGAACGGTGGTGGACGCATTGCGGCGATGGCGGGCAGTTCATCGGCCGTGCGGGTGCCGGCGAACTGACCGCGCTCGGCCCGCAGGCCGTTGCATCGATTCGGGTATCGACCGGACTCGCCGAGGGCGCCGAATGGGCGCGCTTCTTCGCGGTACTCGACAAGGACGGCTCGCCGACAGCGTATATGTTTCGCTGTATCCATTGCGGCGAACTCGGCGGCTACCAGGATTGCGATTGATGGCCCGGCTGGCGGCATCGCACGGCGGTCGCTGGCCCCATCGTCATGAAACAGAGGAATCTTCGTGAAGTTCATCCACGCGGCAGACATACACCTTGACAGCCCGTTGCACGGCCTGAGCGCGTATCCCGACGCGCCGGCCGCGCAGTTGCGCAACGCGTCGCGCGAGGCGCTGCGGCAGCTCGTGGATCGTGCGATCGAAGAGGAAGTCGCGTTCCTCGTGATCGCCGGCGACCTGTACGACGGCGACTGGAAAGATCACAACACGGGCATCTTCTTCGGCCAGCAGATGGGGCGCCTGCGCAAGGCCGGCATCCGCGCGTTCGTTCTCGGCGGCAACCACGATGCCGAAAGCGAGATGACGAAGAAGCTGACGCTGCCCGACAACGTCACCGTGTTCGGCCACCGCAAGGCGGAAACTCACAGGCTGCCCGAATTCGACGTCGCGCTGCACGGGCAGAGCTTCAAGGACAAGGCTGTCGTCGACAATCTCGCGATCGGCTATCCGGACCCGGTGCCCGGTTACTACAACATCGGCGTGCTGCACACGGCGCTCGAAGGCTATGCGGCGCACGCGAACTATGCGCCGTGCACGCTGGCCGAACTGCATGCGAAAGGCTATGACTACTGGGCGCTCGGCCACGTGCACGAATTCCAGCAATGGTCGGGGCCATCCACGGTGGTGTTTCCCGGCAACCTGCAGGGGCGCCATATTCGCGAGACGGGCCGCCGCGGCGCGGTGCTCGTGACGGTCGAGCAGGGCCGCACGCAGGTCGAGCGGCTGTATCTCGACGTGCTGCGGTGGGAAGCCGTGTCGGTCGATGCGGTCGATTGTTTTACCGTCGCCGACCTGTCGAGAAAGATCGGCCAGTCGCTGGAAACGCTGCTGACCGTCGACGGCCATGTGCCGCGCGCGGTGCGCGTGACGGTCACGGGGCGCACACCCGCGCATGGTCTCTTTTTCGGCCGTGCGCCGCAGTTGCGTGCGGAGGTGCTGAACCAGATCGGCATCATCGGCAACGAGCGGCTGTGGCTCGAGAAGGTCCGGCTCGCGACGTCCGCGGCGGATCATCAGCCGGGCGAAAGCGAGCAGCTTGAAGCGCTGGAGGACCTGAAGCAGATCCTGGCCGACGCCGCGCGCGATCCGGAGTTCCTCGAGCTGCTCGAGCGCGACCTGAAGCCGTTCGTCGGCAAGGTGCGCAGCGACGTGAAGGAAGAGGTGCCGTTGTTGACGATGGCGCGCGCGGGCGAGCTCACGGCACTCGTCGAACAGGTCGGGCCCGCGTTGCTCGCGCGGCTGGCGAGGGGGGAGTAAGGAATGCGGATCAACCAGCTCGATCTGATCAAGTACGGCAAGTTCACCGACGAGACGCTGCGATTCCCGTCGGCCGGCGAGGATTTCCATGTGATCGTGGGGCCGAACGAGGCCGGCAAGTCGACGATTCGCACGGCCGTGTCGGAACTGCTGTTCGGGATGAAACTGCAGACGCCGCTCGATTTCCTGCACAGCACGCCCGAACTGCGGATCGGCGGCGTGCTGGAGAGCGGCACGGGCGAACTCGCGTTCCACCGCGCGCGGGGGCGCAGTCCGCTGCGCACACCCGCCGACGACAAGTTGCCCGACGACTATCTGGCCGCCGTCCTCGACGGCGCCACGCGCGAATTCTTCGAACAGATGTTCGGGCTCGATCACGGGCGTCTGGTCGACGGCGGCCGGAGCATTCTCGACGCCTCCGACAAGCTCGGCCAGGTGCTGTTCGAATCGGCTGCGGGTGTCGGCAGTCTCGGGCCGGTGCGTGAGGAGCTCGATGCGCGCGCGCTCGAATTGTGGGCGCCGCGTCGCAGCGGCAGCGCGTTTGCACTCGCCGAATCGTCGTTCAACGAAGCCGTGACCGAACTGAAGACGGTCCAGGTGCGCACGCGCGACTGGGTCGAACGCAAGGACGCGCGCGAAGCGGTCGAACAGCAGATCGAGCAGGCACGCGCGGAACAGCGCCGGCTCGAAGCGCTGCGCTCGAAGCTCGAACGCGTGCGACGGCTGGCGCCGTACCTGAAGGAGCTGACGGTCAAGGACGCGGCGCTGGCGGAGCTGGGCGCGGTCGTCGAGTTGCCGCCCACCGCGTATGCGGACCTGCTGAAGGCGCAGGGCGATCTCGCGGCCGAACAGAAGGTGCTCGAGGAACGGCGTGCCGACCTGCATGCAAAACGGCAGGCGCGCGATGCGATCGACGCCGACGCCGACACGCTGGCGCTTGAAGCCGACATCGAAGCGCTCGACCGGCTGCGCGGCGCGTGCATGAATCACGCGCAGGATCTGCTGTTGCTCGGCGCGGATGTCGAGCGGCACCTGTCCGCTGCATTTGCAGCGGCCGGCCAGCTCGACTGGCCGACGGACGAAGCGTCGCTGCGCGCGTCGCTGCCGACCGCGTTGTCACTGAAGACCGTTGCAAACCTGCTGCGCGAACACGGTGCGCTGCACCAGGCACTTGCCGGCGCGCGCGAATCGCTCGACGAGCGCACGCGCGAGCTTGCGCAGGTGCAGGAACAACAGGCGCGCCTGTCGACCGTCGAAGTGCCGGAGGCGCTGCGTGCGGCGTTGGCCGATGCACAGGGCTTTCGCAACAGTGGCCAGCGCGAGCAGGCGCTCGAACAGGAAATCGCCGCCGCCGAACGCACGTTGTCCGGCGCGCTCGATGCGCTCGGCCAATGGCGCATGCCGGTCGATACGCTGCGTGCGCTCGACGTGCCGTCGGCGGCGCGGCTCGGCACGCTGCTGAAGGAAGGCAGCGAACGCGCGAGTGCGGTCGCGGCTGCACGCGACGCGCGGGACGGCGCGCTCGAAGAGCTCGAGCGGCTCGAACTGCAGGAGAAGCACTTCGCGGAGAACCACAAGGTCGTCACGACCGCCGACGTGCTGGCGGCGCGTGCGCGACGCGACGGCGCGTGGGGTGATATCCGCAGCGGCGCGGTCGATCTCGCAACGGGCGCGCCTGCGGTCGACGACGCGATCCGCCTTGCGGACGAACTCGTCGATGCACAGCTCGGCGCGACGCAGGCGGCGGCGACGTTGCAGTCGCTGCGTCAGCAGGTCGAATCCGCACATGCCGGCGTGACGCGCAGGCAGGCCGCATTGGACGAGCGCGAGCGTGAGCTCGCCGCGCATCGCGACGCATGGGCCGCGCTCGCGACAGCGGCCGCGGTGCCCGGCATGCCGCTGGCGGCGATGGGCGACTGGCTTGCGAAGCGCGACACGGTGTTCGCCGCGCAGGCCGATCTCGACCGGCTACGCCGCGAATTCGACACGATTCGCGCCGCGCGGGCGGGTGCCGAAACCACGCTGCGCACGGCACTGCGTACCGTGTCGCGAGGCGGTGAGTCGGATGGCCTGGCGGCGCTCGTCGCGATCGCCGAGACCTTCGTGCAGTCGGCCGAGAAAGCGCTCGCGCAGCAGGACAGCCTGGAGGATCGCGCGCGGGAGGCGGAACGCGGATGCGCGACGGCACAGTCGCGCGCCGGCCACGCGCAGACAGCCTACGATGCGTGGCATGCGCAATGGCGCGACGCGCTGGCCGACGCCAAGCTGTCCGCGAGCGCGGCGACGCTGGCTGCGGCGGAGGGTGCGCTCGGGCTCGCCAACGCGGTGACGGCCGAACTGGCCGATGCCGATGCGCCGCGCAACCGGATCGCCGCGATCCGCGCCGAGCTGGCCGCGCTCGAGGCGGGCGCAAGGCGGCTTGCCGAAGCGCTCGCGCCGGAATGGCTGGCGAGCGGAGACTGGCCGGACGTCGCGCGCCGGCTGACGATGCGCCTCGCGGCCGCCCGAGAAATTGCGCGTGCGATCGGTCGTGCCGACGAGGCCGTGCGTCAGGCCGACGGCAAGGTCGCGGACGCGGCTGCCGCGGTGGCCGGTGCCGATGCACGCATCCAGCCGCTGCTGCAACTAGCCGGCGTTGAGTCGATCGACGCGGCGCTGCCACTGGCCGAACGCTCGGATCGCCAGCGCCAGCTTCGGCAGGCGGTCGATGCCGCGCACGAGGCACTGGTGCGCGATGGTGACGGCCTGTCCCGTTCCGCCGTCGAAGCGGAAGTCGCGGAACAGGACATCGCCGACGTACCGGCGCAACTCGAAGCGGTGAAGCAGTCGCTCGGCGACGTCGGCAAGCGGCTGAACGAGCTTGCACAGCAGCAGGTCGTGGCCGATCAGGCGTTCGGCGCGATCGACGGCCAGGCGAACGCGGCCGTTGCCGAATCGAAACGCCAGGAAGCGCTGGCGGCGATGGGCGAAGCAGCCGAACAGTATCTGGAGGCGGCCACGGCGAGCCGGTTGCTGAAGTGGGCGACGGATCGCTATCGCGACCAGAAGCAGGGGCCGATGCTCAGGCGTGCGGGCGAGATTTTCGCCGGGCTTACGCTGGGCGAATTCGCGCGGCTGACCGTCGATACCGAACGGACGCCGCCCGCCCTGTATGCACGGCGGACGAAGGGGGTATCGGTCGAGGTCGCCGGGTTGAGCGAAGGAACGCGCGACCAGTTGTTCCTCGCGCTGCGGATCGCGGCGCTGGAACTGCAGCTCGGCAGCCGGACCGCACTGCCGTTCGTGGCCGACGACTTGTTCATCAACTTTGACGATGCGCGCGCGAAGGCCGGCCTCGATGCGCTGCGCGATCTGTCGACGCGAACCCAAGTGCTGTTCCTGACGCACCACGACCATCTGCTGCCGCTCGTAAGGGATGTATTCGGCGCGCGGGTCAACGTGGTCGAACTGCAGCGCGCGCCGGCCGGTGCGTGATGCGGGGCGTGCGTGGATGCTGACGCACGGGCAGGGTCATCGCGAACAGGTAGTATGTGCGGTTCCGAAATGCACGCGTCCGGTTCTGCCGGTCGCGGTCAGGCCACACGAGGGGGGAATATGAAAAAGCTGGTAGCCGCCATCGCGTTCGCGGCGGACAAGCATCGCAATCAGCGGCGCAAGGACGAAGAAGCGTCGCCGTACATCAACCATCCGATCGCGCTCGCGGATGTGCTGGCCAACGAGGCCGGCGTCGAGGACGAGCGCGTGATCGTCGCGGCCGTGCTGCACGACACGGTCGAGGACACCGAGACGACCGAGCAGGAATTGCTGCGGCTGTTCGGCAAGGACGTGGCGGACATCGTGATGGAAGTCACCGACGACAAGTCGCTGCCGAAGGAGGAGCGCAGGCGCCTGCAGGTCGAGCATGCGGCGACCATCAGCCGGCGCGCGAAGCTCGTGAAGCTGGCCGACAAGATCTGCAACCTGCGCGACATCGCGCGGCATCCGCCCGCGGACTGGCCGCTCGAACGCAAGCAGGCGTATTTCGACTGGGCGAAGTCGGTTGTCGACCCGATGCGCGGCGTGCATCCCGGTCTCGAGGCGATCTTCGACACCGCCTACGACGCACGGCCGGCGGACTGAGGCGCCCGCATGCGATCGGCTCGATCCGTCGGATCCGTCGCGCGGCAATCGCAGGCCGTGGCGGGTGTCGATGTGGGTGGCGAAAAGAAGCGATGCGATCTCGTGATCCTGCGCGGACGGACGGTCGTCTGTCGCGAGGAGCGGATCGCGCCCGAAGCGGTGCCTGCGCTGTGCCTCGCCCATGATGTCGTGGCCGTCGGTGTCGACGCACCGAGCCTGTGGTGGACGGGGAGTGGGCGCCGCGCGGCCGAACAGGTGCTCGCGCGCGAACGGATTTCGTGCTTTCCGACACCGTCTCGGGAGCAGGCGGTTGCGAGCACGTCTGGCTTCTTCGACTGGATGTTCATGGGAGAGCGTGTCTACCGCGCGCTCGCGGACGCCTATCCGCTGCTGAGCGGCGCCCGCTATGCGGGCGGGCGCGCGAGCTTCGAAACCTATCCTTATGCGATCACCTGCGCGATGCTGGGGAGGGCTGTCGCATCGGCGAAGCAGAAACGCAACCAGCGCCGGCAATTGCTGGAACGACTGGGAGTCGACGTGTCGACGCTGAAGTCCGTCGATGCGCGAGACGCGACCCTTTGCGCGTTGACGGCGCAATGCGTCATCGACGGGAATGCGCACGCGTATGGCGATGCGGAGGGCGGATATATCCGCGTGCCGATCGTGAGCGAGACGATCGTTCTCGACGCGCTGTAGTCGGGTCGCGCGGCCCGGGCGAGGGGCGTAGCGAAAAGGTGAGCTTTTGCGGGAGGAGCGTGACCTCCTGGTCTGTGTGACGACCCAGGCGTCTCGTGCTGCGACTTTCGGTTGGCAAGCATCGGGATGGCGGGCGCACACGACATGACGCCGGTGCGCGACGCGATCCCGAGCGGCGTGACTTAATCCTCGAGGATGGCTTTCGGCACGCTGGACAGATCGCAGGCTTGTGCCTGATCGAAGTAGCCTTCCGCATCGTTGATCATCACGACCGCGACGTCGATCAGCTCGTCGAGCCGTTGCAGCAGCGATTCACGCCATTCGATGTCTTCGTCGCGCTCGGGCGTCTTGTCCAGCTGCTCGATGATCGAGTCGGCCGTCTGCAGGAAAGGAATCGCCTGCTGATAGTTTTCGATCGAGACCATCGCTGCGTTGCGCGCGCCGACGAGTCGCTCGCGGTGCTCGTCCGCCAGTTCGGATTCGCCGCTGATCCGCGGCAATACATCAGAGATGCGTTGCAGAAGCGGGGGAGCCTGTTCTTCCAGGATGACGGCGCGCTCGCGCAGCGCTGCATATTCGTCGCGAAGGTCGGCGTCGCCGGGTTGAGTGGTGCTGTCCATCGTAGCTATGAGTGCGTGGTTCGGTCGCGGCATGATACTCGACGGCACCCGATTCCTTGCCCGTTCGGCGACCTCATACTTATATATAGCGGGACGAGAGGTATACGTCACATCAATAGAGCGTGGCCTGTGTCGTGATGCCCGGCCGGTCGTACCCGAGCCCCCGTGTGCGTCAGCGCACGGGGGCTTTTTCAAAATATTTTCACAAAGGGGCTTGCGTAGATGGGGGTGGGTGCTTAGAATCACGCCTCTTTCGCGCTAACGGAAACCCGGCGCGGGGGAAGGGAAGCAGGGCGGGTGGTGCGCAGCAGTCTGGAGCGCGCAGCCGGCCTGGAAGTTGAGCCCCGCAGTCGCAACGGCGCAGTAAAAAAGTTGTTGACGAACTGCGAAACACGGTTCATAATTTCGCTTCTCTGCTGCTGAAAACGCAGCGCTGCTGAGAAACGCGAAGTTTCTCGCAGAATGCTCTTTAAAAATTAACAGCCGATAAGTGTGGGCGCTTGATGGAAGCGAGCTGATCCTCGGATCAGATAGCGAAAGTATCAAGAGTCTCACACTAAAGTAAGTCAGGTTTATGAAGTGATTCATATT
>NZ_VWWH01000032.1:0-67746 GCF_011753045.1 Burkholderia sp. Ap-955 | reverse complement strand
CCGCGCGGTATGCGGCGGCGCGGTCGCGAGGGGCGTCAGGCGCGGGCGGAAGGCGGCCCGCGCGCGGCGAGCGCGTAGCGCTTCGCCGGGTGGCGGGCAGAGGGGATCAGCGGCGCGGGCGGCGCATGCCGCACGGCCGGGGAGGCGGACAGGAACACCGCGTACTGCAGCGGCGGATGGCCGGCGAGCAGGCCGCAATAGCCGCAGCGGTCGAAATGCCTGTCGGATGGGGAATCGGCCAGCGAATCGGACGGCGCATGCGATGCCGCGTGCGCCATGAGTGTGTTGCCGGTGGCCGAGCAGATCGGCGCGGCCGGCAGGCCGTCATCGGGCGCGGCAGCGCGCAGTTGCGAGATCATCGGCGCGACGAGCGCGAGCACGAGCGCGAACAGCCCGAGCCACGCGGTGGCCCGGGCTTGTCGCGTCGTCGCGCCGCGTATGCCGGCGCGCGATGAATCAGGCCGCTGCGCGTGCCGCACGGCCGAACAGCAGACGGTCGATCAACCAGACCGCGACGATCGTCGCGCCCATCAGCGGGAAGACGACGCCGAGCAGCACGAGCCCCGCGATCCAGCCGCGCATCGGCGGCGCGCCGCGTTCGCGCGACGGCGCCCCCAACTTGGCCGCAGGACGGCGCTTCCACCACATCACGGTGCCCGTGACGGCCATCGCGGCCAGACCGAGCGACAGCACCGCGCAGACGATCTGGTTCGCGAGCCCGAAATAGCGGCCCATGTGCAGCGACGTGCCGTACGACACGGCGCGCGATACCGCGCCGTAGTCGTCATAGCGGATGTCCTTCAGCACGGCCCCGCTGTATTGGTCGAGGTAGATCGTCCGCTCGGCTTTCGGGTCGTCCGGGAAATACGACGCGGTGAACACGCCGTCCGCGCCGGACGGCAGCGCGAGCGTGTAGCCGCTCGTCACGCCGAGGCCGGCGACGATCGCGATCGCGCGGGCCAGCGGCAGCGGTGCCGGCGTCGGCGCCGACGGCGAATGCGGGACGGGCACGTTGCCGACCGCCCACGGCGTTTGCGGCAACGGCAGGTCGTCCATCACCATCCCCGGCATCGACTCGCCGGATTCGTGGTGATGGCCGGACGGTGCGGGTGCGGCAGCCTCGGCTGGCGCGGGCGCCGCGGCGGCACCCGGGCGCGTCGAGCGTACCGACCCGCCGCCCCATGCGCCTTCCGGCGCGCCGAGGTTCACGGTCGCGGCTAGCGCCTTGAAGTTCTTGCCCCACGAGCCCGACCACGGCAGCCCTGTCAGGATGAACGCGACCGTGCCGGCCGCGAGCCAGATGCCGGCCGTTGCGTGGAGGTTTTTCCACAGCGGCCGGCCGCGCAGCGACAGGTCGGGGCGCAGTGCCCGCCCGACGCGCGCCGTGCCGCGCGGCCACCACAGCGCGATGCCGGTGCCAATCATCACGAAGGTCCAGCACGCGGCGAGCTCCATCAGCAACTCGCCCGTCTTGCCGAGCAGCAGCTTGCGATGCAGCATCCGGTCGATCTGCATGAAGCGGTTCTCGACGCTCAGTGTGCCGAGCACGCTGCCGTCGTATGGGTTCACGTACACGCTCTCGCGGCTGCCGTCGCGTAGCCGGAACACGTATTCGGCGCTGCGGTCCGGCGCGGTCGAGACCTGGACGGACACCGGCGTCGCGCCGGCCGGCATCGCGGTGCGCGCGCGCGCGAGCAGCGTATCGGAATCGAGCCGCGGCGTGGCGCGCGGCTCGACGACGAGCCGGTGCGGATACAGCAGCGGCTCGATCTGCGGCTGGAAGCAATAGAGCGTTCCGGTGATCGCGAGGACCACCAGGAACGGCATGACGAACAGGCCGGCATAGAAGTGCCAGCGCCACAGCGTCCGGTAGCCGGCGTGGGCGGATTGGGCGGGCGAGATCGCCCGTTCGACGGTGGTCGACATGGTGTCAGCTCCTCGTGTTCGTTGAGCGGCCGCACCGGCACGGGCCGGCGGACGTCAACGCGCGTTGCGCCCGCCGGCGCGCATCGATGAAACGGGCGGCGCGGCGCCATGCGCGGAAGAGGCGCAGGACGGCGTCGCCCGCGCAAGGCGGGCAGGCGGGTGAACGCTTGAATCAGGTCATGTGAGACGAACGGCATGCGGGCCCGCGCACGTTGACGTGCACGAGCCGCGGGGCGGAACCGTCAGCAGGACAGGGGAGGGGCGCGGGAGGGTGGGCGATCGTCGAAGATCGATCGCACGACGGGAATACGGTCGAAGTGAATCCGGAAACGCCGTGGCGCGGCGGCGGGAAACAGCAGCACCAGCAGCACGAACGACGCCAACGCGGTGAACAGCGCGGCGCCGAATGCGCACAGGCTGTCGCCGCTGCCGGGCGACGCCGTGTTGTCGGCATGCCCGTCATGCTTGAGCGCATCGGCGAGCGCGAGCGCGTCGTTGGCCGGTGTGATCGGCGCGCCGGCATCGAAACGGGCGGCGAGTGCGGCCACGTTGACGATCAGCGGGCCGCGGCCCGAACACAGCACCACCGAGCCCGTATCCGGACCGTCCGGATCGAGCATCACGGCGCCCGACATCAGCGCGCGGGACAGCAGCGTCACGAGGAGGAACCCCCACAGAAGCTGTCGCGCGACGCCTTGCCGGAGCAGGAAGCGGCGAAGTGCGTTCATGGCGCGCGATTGTACCTCCGTTTGCGGGGCGGGGCCGTCCGCCACGCTGATGCGCGGCATCAGCCCGGCGAACTGCCGGAAGCAAACGAAAGCACGCGGGCGGCTATTCGGAACCGAACGGGTTCCCGGGGATCATGCGGCGAGGTCATCGGGCATGCACGTGCCGCGAATCGGGAAGGGCCGCCGTGGCCGTGCGTGACGCCCGCGGCAGCCGATGCATGGCGCCGGCTCAGGCCGGATACGCATCGTCGACTTTCAGGTTCGCGAGCCGGAACAGCGTGCGCAGCGTCTGCGGATGAATGTCGCGGTGCGCGGCGAGCGACGTCAGCATGAAGTCGAGCACTTTCGCGTAGCGGAGCAGCACGAGGCAGCGCGCGAGATCGGGCGTGCGGCCGCGCATGTCCTCGGCGAGGTGAACCATTTCGGTGGACAACGAGCGTGCCATCTCGAGTTCCATCTGCTGTTTTTCGGTCCAGTCGGGCAACGGCTGTTCGAGCAGCTTCGCGAGAAAGAGCTGGAACGACGTGTCGGACGAATTGGGCAGCGCATCCATGAAGGGCCTCGTCACTTGCTCGGATCGTTCGGGTGTATCCGCTGGATGCGCCCGACGGTGGGTTCGTGTCCGCGCGGTGATCGGCGCGGTGGTTACCCGAACGGGATGCAGGTTTCGTACCAGCGGCGCAAGACGATTGTTGAGTATTGTTGAGCGGCGATGCGACGAGGGCGGCGAGTCCCGCCGGTACTGGGTGGGGGAAGGGACCGAGGAGGCGGTCTACCGGCGCGGCGCGATGCATATCGAGTGCGCGGAACGGCTCGCCGAGGCGAAATGCTTCATGGATGTAACGTAACGCCGGGAGAAATTGCGCGGCGCGTTCCCCGGCAGTCTGACGAAACGGGCCGGCCTGCGCGTGCCGCCTGCGCCGGTCAAGCGTTCGGCCCGCCGGCAGCGGGGGGACGGGATGTCCGCCATGCTCGGCGAAAGCCACCGGCGAATGTGACGGATGTTTCAAATCCGAGACGGATTTTGCCGATGGCGATCCGGTTGCGCGCCCCGTCCAACTGGCCCAGCGAATTGTCGAGCAATTGTCCATGGGCAGACGGCGCGCGTTTGCCAACAATCCCCTGATCATCCCTGCGAGGTTCGACATGAGCGTCCACGCCTTTTTCTCGGCCAACCTGCTGCTGGCCTACACGGCTTATTTCATCGGGACGGCCAGCCCCGGGCCGAGCAACCTCGCGATCATGTCGGTCGCCGCGAACCAGGGCCGCAAGGCGGCGCTCGCGTTCGCGCTCGGCGTCATTTCGGGGTCGATGTTCTGGGCGACGGTGGCGGCGCTCGGCGTGTCGGCCGCGCTGCTCGCGTGGTCGAAGCTGCTGGTCGCGATCAAGCTCTTCGGCGGGCTGTACCTGCTGTGGCTCGCGTTCAAGTCGGGGCGCACGGCGTGGTCGGGCAAGGCGGCGGCATCGCTGAACGCAGCGGGCGAGCAGCGGCTGTCGCGCTTCTTTGTACGCGGCGCGATGCTGCATCTGACCAATCCGAAAGCGATCCTCGTGTGGGTGTCGATCGTCGCGCTGTCGTCGAACGGCGCGGGTGCGTCGCACGGCGCCGTCGTGCCGGGCTGCATCGTGATCGGGTGCCTGGTGTTCGGCGGCTATGCGCTCGTGTTCTCGATGGACGGCGCGCGCCGGCTGTACGTGCGCGGCCGGCGCGCGATGGAAGCGTGTCTCGCCGTCGTGTTCGGCGTGGCGGGGATCCGGCTGCTGGTGTCGAACGTCTGACGCGGCACGCCCGCATATCTAGCGGGCGGCGCGCCGGGCCGTCGAGCGGGTGGCGTTACCCGGCTGCTCCGCCGGACGCGTGAACAGCGACACGATCGTCTGCCGGAGCCAGCGGTGCGCGGGATGGCTGTCCCAGCGCTGATGCCAGATCACGCAGTAAGGCCGCGCGGGCATGCGCACCGGCGGTTGCCGCGACACCAGTTCCTTTTCGTGGATCGACAAATCGAGCAGCGTGGTCGGCAGCACGCCGATGAAATCCGACTCCCGGATGATCGCCAGTGCGGGCGAGTACGCATTCAGCGTGAGGACGAGATTGCGCTGCAGGCCGTGCGCGGAAAGCAGGCTGTCGTACACCGGCACCCGCATGCCGGAAAACCCGACGTCGAGATGCCGCGCGGCGAGAAAGCGCTTCAGCGTGAGCGGCCCCTTCGCGAGCGGGTGATCCTTGCGCATCAGGCAACTCCAGTGGATCGGCCACATCTCGTGCGTGCGCACACCGCTGCTCGGGCTCGAGTCGTTCAGGTAGCCGCCGATCGCGAGGTCGACGCCGCCGCGGTCGAACATGGCCGGCAAGTCGGCGACGCTGAACGGCGTGAGCTCGATCCGCATCGATGGCGCATGCGTGCCCATGTACTGCGCGAGGCGCGGCATGATGCGCTCGACCGAGTAGTCCGACATCGCGATCGTGAAGGTGCCCCGATGCGCTTGCGGGTCGAACTGGTCCGGCGAGATCGCCTGCTTCAATGCGTCGAAGTGCGGCTGGACCGCCGACCACAGCTCGCGTGCCCGCGCGGTCGGCCGCACACCCGTGACGGTCTTCTCGAACAGCACGTCGCCGAGTGATTCGCGCAGCCTGCGCAGCGCATTGCTGACCGCCGACTGTGAAAGCGCCAGCCGTTCGGCGGCGCGCGTGACGTTGCCTTCGGCCATCAATGCCGCGAACACGCGCAGCAGGTTGAGGTCGAGCTGACGGAACACATCCTTCATCGCACATCTCCCATTCGGGTGCCGGCATCCCGCGCGTGGCGTCGGGAGCCGGAACATCGTGACGGCGAGTGTCCGGGCCGCGGGTCGTTCGCGCAAGGTCGCGTTTGCCCTTGCGGAGAGCCGGCCGGCGCCGCGACGAAGTCGAGCGTCGCGCTCGCACCGTTATTCACGTTGGTGATGATCATATTCCGGAAATCCGTTGGACGCGGTAACGGTGCGCATCGAACATGAGCACGAAACCACTGCAGCCAGCAGGGGGAGGAGACAAACGATGAAAGAGGATGTAGTGAATCCGGCGGGCGCCATCGCGCTCGATCGCCGTTCGGCTGCGCCGCAGCCGTCTGCACGGGCAGGCACGATGCGCGACGTTGCGGCGGCTGCGGCAGGCAACGCGCTCGAATGGTTCGACTTCGTGATCTACGGCTATTTCGCCAGCGTGATCGCGAAGCTGTTTTTTCCGGTGGCCGGGCCGGTCGGGTCGCTGCTGCTCGCGACGGCGACCTTCGGCGTGGGGTTCGTCGTGCGGCCACTCGGCAGTGTCGTGCTCGGGCTGTACGGCGACCGGTACGGCCGCAAGGCGGCGATGTCCGTCACGATCTGGCTGATGCTGGCCGGCACGGCCGCGATCGCGGTGGCGCCGCCGTATGCGCAGGCCGGCTGGCTCGGCGCCACGATTCTCGTGCTGGCGCGGCTCGTGCAGGGCTTCGCGGCGTCGGGCGAGTTCGGCAGCACCGTCGCGTTCCTCGCGGAAAAGGCGCCGCCGCATCGACGCCATTTCTTCGTCAGCCTGCAGATGTCGAGCACGATGCTGGCCATCGTGCTGGGCGGCACGATCGGCACGATCCTGACGACGTCGCTCAGCCCGCATCAGCTCGAAAGCTGGGGCTGGCGCGTGCCGTTCGTGGTCGGCCTGATGATTGGCCCGGTCGGCTTCTACATCCGCAGGAGCGTGTCGGAAACCGATGCGTTCGTGCACGGCGAAGCGCTGCCGGTCGCGCAGGTGCTCAAGCGCCTGTTCGGCGAGCACCTCGCGTCGTTCCTCGCGGCGATCGGCGTGACGATCGTCAGCACTGCCGCGTTCTACATGGTCCTGATCTACATGCCGACGTTCGCGGTGAAGCAACTCGGGTTGCCGATGTCCGCGCCGTTCATGAGCACGACGGTCGCCGGCATCGTGATGGTCGCGATCGCGCCGCTCGCGGGCCTGCTCGGCGACGTCTGGCGCCGGCCGGTCGCGATGGTCGCCGCCGCGATCGTCGTGCTGTCCGCGATCACGCTGCCGCTCTATATGTGGGTCATCGCGAGCCCTTCGCTGCGCAACCTGCTGATCATGCAGGCCGCTGCCGCCGCGCCGATGGGCGTGCTCGTCGGGCTGGTGCCCGCGCTGGCCGCGCGCGCGTTTCCGGCCGCGGTGCGCAGCACCGGGCTCGCGGTGTCGTACAACATCCCGACGACGGTCTTCGGCGGTTTTTCCCCGCTGATCGTCACGTGGCTGATCGCGACCACGCACAACAAGGCGTCGCCGGCGCTGTACATCGTCGCGATGTCGGTCGTGAGCCTGGTCGCGCTGCTCGGGTTTCGACGCATGCCGAGCGAATAAGCGAGCCGGATTCGGTTTCGACCCGTATCGCTGAAATAGAGGATAACGAATGAAATGTCGTTCTATGGAGGCGTGGAAATGATCGGCCGTCCCGTCACCCTCAACAGGAGAAGTCACGCATGAAGTTCAAACCCACCTTCGCGCCGCCCAGCGAGGCGGAACTCAAGGGGCGCCTCGACCGCGTGCGCGCCCGCATGGCGGAAGCCGGCCTCGATCGCTATGTGGCGTTCTCGCCGGACAACATCTACTACCTGACGAACTTCGCGAACATCGTCCACGAGCGGCCGTTCGTGCTGGTCATTTCGCGCAGCGGCCCGCCGCAGTTCGTCGTGCCGCAGCTCGAGCAGCCGCATGTGCGGACGCGCTCGATCGGCGAACTCGAGCTGATTCCGTATTTCGAATTTCCGGCGCCGGCCGGGCGCGAATGGAGCGACCGGTTCAAGGCGCTGTTCGGGGCGGGCGAACGTGTCGGCGTCGAGTCGGTGTGTCCGTTGCAGGTCTATGCGCAGACGCCGGGCGAGCGTGTATGCATCGACATCATCGACGACGTGCGGATGATCAAGTCCGACTACGAGATCGGCCGCCACGTGTATGCGTGCGGGATCGCCACCGACGCGCACAACCTGCTGCTGAGCGAAGCACGCCCGGGCCTCGGGATGGCGGAGATGTCGTCGCGCATTCGCGGCTTCATCATGCAGCGGCTGCTGGCCGACGACCCGACGCTGAACCCGTTGGCCACGCGGATCGTCGCGGTGTTCCAGCCGGGCAGCGTGTCGCACGATCCGCACAACTTCAGCAACATCGACATGCGGATGGAAGAGGGCGGCCCGCACGTGTCGATCGTCAATGCGGTGATGAACGGCTACGGCGCGGAAGTCGAGCGGACTTTCTTCCTTGGCCACGTACCCGACGCGGCACGGCGCGCATTCGACGTGATGTCGGAAGGGCGGCGGCTCGCGTTCGACGCGGCGATGCCGGGCGCGCTGCTGAGCGACGTCGATCGCAAGGTCAACGACTATTTCCGCCGCGCGGGGATGGGTAACCGGATGCTGCACCGGACCGGGCACGGGATGGGCGTCACCGCGCACGAGGCGCCGTTCTTCGCCGAAGGCTACGACCGGCCGATCGAGAAGGGGATGTGCCTGACGATCGAACCGGGCATCTACATCGAGGGTGTCGGCGGCTTCCGTCATTCCGATACGGTGCTGATCGGCGACGAAGGCCCGGTTCAGCTGACCGGCGGGCCGCTGGAACTCGACGCGTTGACGTTCCCGGTTCGGGCGTAGTTGGTTACGCGCAGGCGTAAAAAAAGCCGCTGCACCGGCGTGTGCAGCGGCTTTGTTGCGAGCGGCTCGCTTCAGAAAATAAAGCCCGTATTGATGAACTTCGAGTGGTGATCCGACACGATCGAATCGAGCAGCTGCTTGCTGCTGTCGGTCTGCTTCGCCGCGACCATCGAGCGGATCGAGAATGCGCGCAGCGCGTCGCTCACCGACAGCGTGCCTTCCGCCGAATCCTTGCGGCCCGCGAACGGGAACACGTCGGGCCCGCGCTGGCACTGGCAGTTGATGTTCACGCGGCACACCTGGTTCACGAGCGGATCGACGAGCGCGCCGATCTGCGCCGGATCGGAACCGAAGATGCTGACCTGCTGGCCGTGATCCGACGTCGTCACGTAATCGAGCGCGGTGTCCACGTCGTCGAACGTCGCCACCGGAATGATCGGCCCGAACTGTTCCTCGCGGTACAGCTTCATCCCTTCCGACACCGGGTACACGACGGCCGGATAGAACAGCGTCTTGCTGAACTCGCCGCCCGAATGGTTGACGACCTGCGCGCCCTTGGCCTTCGCGTCGTCGATCGCATCCGTCATGTAGGCCGTGCGATGCATGCCCGGCAGCGGCGTGATGCTGACGCCTTTCTCCCACGGCATGCCGATCTTCAGCTGTTCGAGCGCGGCGGTGAAGCGCTTCAGGAATTCGTCGACGATCGAACGATGCACGAGCAGCATCTTCAGCGCGGTGCAACGCTGGCCATTGAACGACAGCGCGCCGAGCAGGCATTCCTTCACGGTGAGGTCGAGATCGGCGTCGGGCAGCACGATCGCCGCGTTCTTCGCGTCGAGGCCGAGGATCGCGCGCAGCCGGTGCGACTTCGGGTGCTGCTTCTTCAGGTGGTCGGCCACCTTGCTCGACCCGATCAGCGCGAGCACGTTGATCTTGCCCGACGCGAGCATGTGCGGCACGACCACCGCGCCCGGCGCATAGATCGTATTGATCACGCCCTTCGGGAACGCGTCGCGGAATGCTTCGAGCAGCGGCTCGAACAGCAGCGTGCCGTACTGAGGCGGCTTGAACACCACGGTGTTGCCCATCAGCAGCGCGGGGATCAGCGTCGCGAACGTTTCGTTCAGCGGGTAGTTGTACGGGCCCATGCACAGCACGACGCCGAGCGGCGTGCGGCGAATCTGGCCGATCGTGCCTTCGGCGATCACGAAGCGCGAATTCGCGTTGTCGAGCTCCTTCAGCGCGTCGATCGTCTGCGTCATGTACGTGACGGTGCGGTCGAACTCCTTCTGCGAATCGGCGAGGCTCTTGCCGATTTCCCACATGATCAGGTTCACCACCAGTTCACGCTGCGCGACCATCCGCTTGATGAAGTCCTGCATGCACGCGATGCGCTGCTCGACCTTCATCGTCGGCCACTCACCGCGGCCGGCGTCGTACGCGCGTACCGCGGCGTCGAGCGCCGCGTCGCTTTCCGTTTCGCCCATCACCGGGTAGCTGCCGATCTCGACCTGCTCGACGCTGCCGTCCGCCTGGCGCACGCACACGGGCGACAGCACGGTCTTGGTCGCGCCGTCCCACGGCCGCAACTCGCCGTCGACGAGCGACACGCGCTGGTGAATCGGCGAAGTGAGCCGGTACTCGGCGGGGATGTCCTGAAAGGCGGGAAACAGCTGCTGCAGGGAGGCGGAATCGGGCATGACGGTCTCGTTTGACGGGGTGTCCGGGAAGGACGGGCGATGCGAATCCTGAGCGGGGAAATCCTCGATCCTGAATTGGCATCATGACGCGCGGACGACGACACGTCACGCATGACCATGGCCGATTCAATAATTGGAACCAGTTCCATTAAAAAGGAACGCCGGCGTGAATGCAAGAATTGCCGAATCGCGCCGCATGCACCGTAAGCATTCAGAAAGACTGTTGCCGAATGCTTGGTATAAGCCGCCAACAGCGCTCGCAAACGTTTCAAACGGGCTGGTTTCAGCGGATAATGGCCCGGCGCGGTGAAGAAAAAAATGAAGTGAGCCTGAGAGCATATGTAGTGAAGAACGGAAGAAGGTCCGCCGCGCTGCCGATGCGAGGTCGGCTGCCCGGAGCGCCGGGTCGGGGTTGCCCGGTCCGGCGCGCACCGGACTTCGAATGCGCGCCGTCCGCTTCGACGGATGTTTTGTCATCCTCTCCAGTCCTTTCGTCGTCGTCTCCCGAATCCCGCCTATTGCCTGGCCCTTCATCGCCTGACGCGGCCGATTGAATGCTTTCGTTTTTATTACGAATGATTCGCGTTAAAGCGCGAAACAGAAAGGTATTCGTCAGGAATGCAGAGCGCCATGCGCATGCACGTTGCGGGCAGGCGACACGTTAAAAATTAACTAAAAACACGAATCATTCTCGTTTAATATTTCGCTCCGTTACGCGCCATGACGGAGCGTCACGAGTGCTTTCGTGCCGCTCCTGCCGGCCGGCCGCGACCCGCGCCGGCCGTTCACCGGCTCGCCAGCGCGACGAGGCGATCCCTCGCGCGTCGCTGCTTTTTACGGAAAGGATTTCGCCCGCCGATTCACAGCGTGGTTCGCGCGTTGGCCGGATGCGTTTCCGTTCGCCGTTTTCCCTCAGCCTCTACTTCAACGATGAAACTCAACAAGAGCGCTTGCCATGCGCTGCTGATCGCCACGTCGCTGGCCGGCGCACGCGCCTCCTTCGCACAGGCGAGCGACGCCGCGGCGACCTTGCCCGCGATCTCGGTCAAGGCGACCGCCGAGCATGCGTCGTACGACGGCGGCCACTCACGCGCGGCGACCAAGACCGACATGTCGCTGATGGACGTACCGCAGACGGTGAACGTCGTGCCGCACGCGGTGATCGAGGACCAGAACGCGACGTCGATGCAGGATGCGCTGCGCAACGTGCCGGGCGTCGGCTTCTCGGTCGGCGACGGCCAGCGCGACCAGATCACGATCCGCGGCTTCAACAGCATCACGGACCAGTACGTCGACGGCATCCGCGACGATGCGCTCTACTATCGCGACCTGTCGAACGTCGATCACGTCGAAGTGCTTAAGGGGCCGGCGGCCGTGCTGTACGGGCGCGGCTCGGCGGGCGGCATCGTGAATCGCGTGTTGAAGCGGCCCGAGGCGAACCCGGTGCGCGACGTGGGCGTGACGCTCGGCACACGCGGCGAGCGGCGCGGCGAATTCGACCTCGGCTGGAATGCGAACGACGCGGCGCGTTTCCGGATCACCGGCGCGGCCGAAAACTCGAACAGCTTCCGTGATCAGTTCCAGCTCAACCGCCAGGCGATCGCGCCGTCCGCGCAGTTCAAGCTCGACAGCAACACGGTGCTGAACGTCGAATTCGACTATCTGCACGACCGCCGCACGTCCGACCAGGGGCTGCCCGCGTATCTCGGCCGGCCGGTCGACGTGCCGATCAACACGGTCTACAGCTCGGCCGACGCGGCGAACAGCTCGTACAACGACGTCTCCGCGAAGAGCGCGACGGTGTCGCTCGATCATCGCTTCAACGATTCGCTGTCGTTCCATGGCGCGATCCGCGCGTACGACTTCTCGCTCGAACGCAAGAACTACGTGACGTACGAGCCGATCAAGACGGCCGCGCACCCGGTCGTGACGCTCGACCAGTCGACGCGCCAGCGCACCGACCACGGCATCGACGGCCTGTTCGAGCTCACGCAAAAGACGTCGCTGTTCGGCATGCGCCACGAACTGCTGTATGGGCTCGAACTGTCGCAGCAGCAGAAGTTCGACACGATCTACAGCGTGTCGAAGGTCGCGACCTACGATCTGTTCAATCCGCAGCAAGTGGTGCTGCCCGGTGTGCCGACCGGCGCGCGCGCAAAGACGAACGCGTCGACCGTCGTCGGCCTCGCGGGCGTCTATGCGCAGGACCTGATTTCGCTGACCGAGCACTGGAAGGTGCTCGCGGGGCTGCGCTTCGACTACCTGAACCAGATCCGCCACGACTACACGTCGTCGAACGTCAACCTCGATCGCACCGATCACGCGTGGAGCCCGCGCGTCGGCCTGATCTACGAACCGCTCGACTGGCTGACGCTGTACGGGTCGTTCAGCCAGTCGTTCTCGCCGCTGGCCGACACGCTGATCAGCTCCGGCGCGTTCTCGAACGGCGCCGCGCTCGCGCCGCAGAAGACCACCGCGTATGAAGTCGGCTCGCGCTTCGACCTCGGCGGCAAGGCGACGGCCAGCGTCGCGCTGTTCGACATGCGCCAGACCAACCAGCAGATCGGCGACCCGGCGAATCCCGGCTATGCATTGCCGATCGGCACGCAGCACGTGCACGGGATGGAGCTGGGCTTCACCGGCGAGATCGCGCCGAAGTGGTCGGTATATGCGGGCTACGCGTACCTGAACGGGACGGTCGACGGCTCGGCGCAATCGACCGCGGCAGGCGTCGCGGTGTCGAGCAACACGCCGGGGCTGATGCCGCGCCACAGCGCGAACCTGTGGGTGAAGCGCGAGCTGCCGTACGGCTTCTACGCGGCGGCCGGCATGCAGTTCCAGTCGGCGCGCTACACGTCGGCGAGCGATCTCGTCACGCTGCCGTCGTTCACCGTGTTCAACCTCGGCGCCGGCTATCGCAGCAAGAAGGTCGACGTGACGCTCACGCTCGACAACCTGTTCAATCGCCGCTACTTCATCGCCGCGCATGGCAACGCGGACCTGTACAACATGCCCGGCGATCCGCGCACGCTGACCGCCACGGTGAAGTGGCACATGTAATGCACGTGATGCATGCGCCGGGTGACAATGCGGGTCTTCGTCACGATGACCCGCACCTCACTGCCCATGATCCGCCAATCGATTGATGTGTCGAGCCTGATCGGCCGCGCCAGCGTGCTGTGCGCGGTGTGGTGGCTGGCTTGTGGCGCGGCCGCGGCGCACGCGCAGACGATCCCGGCCGACGCCGAACCCGAATGCCATTCGGTGTACGTCGGCCGTGCGATCACGTTGTCGGGCCGTTACTTAGTCGATTACGGCGACGAAGAGAGTGGGGAGGACGTGTGGTTCGAGGAGGACGACGCATCGGCGCGGCGCCTGCCGGACCGTTCGCAACGCGCGGGTGTGATCCGGTTCACGAACCAGCGCGATGCACGGCGCAGTCTGCGGCTCCCCGCCGCGCAGCCCGTTGGCGTATGCCGCTTCGACGGGCGTGCAACGGTCGTGATCCGCGATCTGGAAACCGTGTGCCCAGGGCTGGAAGAGCCCGATCACGCGCGGCTGGTGAAGGTGGTGAAGGCCAGCCAGCCGACGCGATACGCATGCGAGGCCACCGCGCCATGAGGCTGGCGCGACCGCGCCGTTACTCGACGTCCTCGTCGTCCACCATATCGCCGCCATCCGCGTCGAAACCGGGCGCCGCATACGCGCTCGCCTGCTCGAGCAGCCAGCCGCGAAACAGCTCCAGCGGCTTGCTGTGGCTGAGTTCCGTCGGATACACGAGGTAGTACGCGGAATCGCCGACCGTCGCCGCGTCGCACGGCACCACCAGCCCGAGCTGCTGCAACTGTTCCTCGACGAAGAACTTCGGCACGAGCGCGATGCCGAGCCCGGCCGCGGCCGCGCTGATCAGCATCGTGTGCAGCTCGTAGCGCACGCCCTGCATCGTGCGGATGTCCTCGACGCCGTGCGTCTCGAACCACTGCGCCCATGCGCCGGGGCGCGTCGTCGAGTGCAGCAGCGGGTAGGCGAGCAGATCCTCGACGCTTTGCACGGGCCCGTCGAGCAGCGCCGGCGAGCAGATCGGCACGACTTCCTCGCCGAACAGGTAGTCGGACGACGTGCCGGGCCAGGTCGGCTTGCCGTAGTGGATCGCGGCCTCGAAGTGGGTGTCCTCGAACGAGAACAGGTCGGTGCGGCTGCCCATGTTCACGCGCACGTCGGGCGTGCGGTCGTAGAAGCTCTTGATGCGCGGGATCAGCCAGTGCGACGCGAAGGTCGGCAGCACCGCCAGCTCCAGGTAGCCGCCGCCGCTGCCGTGCGCGATGATCGACAGCGTGTCGCGGTCGAGCGCCTCCAGCGCGCGCCGCACCTGCGTGCCGTACAGCTTGCCGGCGCGCGTCAGCACGACACGCTGCTTCACGCGGGCGAACAGCCGCACGCCGAGGCTCGCTTCCAGCGTCGCGATCTGGCGCGATACCGCGCTTTCGGTCAGGAACAGCTCCTTGGCCGCGTGCGTGAAGCTTTCGTGGCGCGCGGCGGCTTCGAAAGCCACGAGCGCGCCCATGTTGGGAATCTTGAATTTACGCATGATGTTCGATTCGTCTGACGATCAGGCCCATACGGCACAAGGCGGAAGGCGAGGGCGGGCAACAGCCAATAATTCCAAAAACTCATCACATATCAATTTAATCTCGCTTTACGCCCGGCCGCAACCCTTTGAATAATGCTCCCCACGCAAGGTCAGGCGCCCGTGGGGCGGCCGGCCGACGAGTTGCCGGCACGTTTGCCGGCGGTCCCCCGAGACGAGAATCCTGATGCGCAATCCGAATATCGAGAGCTTGCTGACGAAGTTGCTGGGACAGGCGAAGACCGACGCCCTGTTCTCGACCCTGAACATGCCGGCCATCCTCGAAGAATGGGAAGACGGCGTCGTGACGCGCGCGGAAATCGCGCAGGCGATGAACATGGCGCTGTTCGAAGGGCTGCTCGAACGTTCGGCGAACGGCCGTGCGTATACGGCCGACGCGGTCGAAAGTGGCGGCTCGGTCTATTTCGACCACGGCGCGCTGCGCACGGTGCGCTGGCCGCACACCGGCGCGCTGCCGCCGGGCGAGGCCGCGTTCACGCGCATCCTGCGTCCGCTGGGCTTCCGCCTGAACGGCCGTTACCCGCTCGACAAGCTCGGCATGACGGGCCGCGCGTATGCGCATGAAGACGCACCGGACGAAATCGCGCAGTTCTTCGTCAGCGAACTGCATCCGGAACGTTTCTCGAAGGAATTCCAGCAGGCCGTGACGAACGTCGTGAGCACGTCGCGCGATCCGCTGTCGCCGGCGGCCGTCGCGCTGCTGTGGGAAGTCGAGCGCGAAGGCTGGCTGTCGCCGGAGGCCGCGCACGCGCTGCTGCCGGAGATCGTGGGCGCGTTCGCACGCCAGCACGACGTCCCGAACGAACTCGACTACGAGACGCTGCTGATGGAATCGGCGGAAATGGCGTGGATCGCGACCGAAGGCAATGCGTTCAATCACGCGACCGACCGCGTCGCCGACGTGTTCAAGCTGTCCGACGACGAGAAGGCGAAGGGCCGGCCGATGAAGCCGGAAGTCGAACGCTCGCGCTCGGGCCGCGTGTTCCAGACCGCGTATCGCGCGGATACCGTCGAGCGCGAATTCCGCACGCGCGACGGCGGCACGGTGAAGCGCAACGTGCCGGGTTCGTTCTACGAGTTCATCACGCGCAAGCGCACGTTCGACCAGGCGGCGCGCCGCTGGGTGACCGACCTGCGTTTCGATGCGGGCAACGCGCAGGGCATCTTCAAGATGACGGCGAACGCGGCGAAGTAACGAAAGGAAAGCGGGGGGCTGCGCCGGCCGCGACCGATTAGCCGGCGCACGCATGCACCGAGGCCTGAAGCGCCCTGCGAATGCAGGGCGTTTGCCATTTCGGGTGTGGGCCGTCATGGACGCCACGGCCGGGCGCGCGGGTTGACACGACCTCGAAAATCTCATCGAGCCGTGTCATATCCGCCGGTACGGGACGACAAACGTCTCGCCAGTCGAACCATCATTCATCAGCCGATTCGTCGTAGCACTTGTCTCGATCACCTGGTCGATTGATTGGACGAGGTCTTGATGTCAGCTGGCAGTTCATGACACACGCTCAGGAAACCCGTGCATGCGACACGGGCGCTTCCCGACGTCCTTTCTTGACAGGAGAACCCGGATGAACCCGATTCGCAAGCTCATGCTGTGTGGCGCCATTCCGTTCCTGCTCGTCGCCGGTGCGGCACAGGCAGACGGTGGTGGCATTGGTCGCAGCGGCACCTACATGTCGCATACCAGCGACTGGACCATGATGATGATGGACAAGCTCACACCCGAGCAACGCACTCAGGCCATCGGCATTCAGCAAAAGATGATGGCGATGGAAATGGAGCATAACGAAGCAATGGCGAAGATCCAAATGCAGTACGACAAGCAAATGATGGCCTTGCAGAGCCAGTTGCTCGAACTCTACAAGGGGCACTAAGTGTGGCGAGCCCGGTGTCGAACGCCGGGCTCGTCCATTTGACATGAGACGCTTCTTGTCGTTTCCACCGCACGCCAGCCGTGAGTCCGGCGCGCTGAATGACCCGTCACGTTGCGCGATGGAACTGGCGGATCACGAGCAACAGGATCACGGCACCGATGAGCGCGATGACGATCGAACCGAGCATCCCGCTGAAGCCGATACCGAGCAACCCGGCGAGCCAACCGCCGATCACCGCGCCCACGATGCCGACAACGATGTCGACGACCAGGCCGAAACCGCCGCCCTTGACGAGTACGCCCGCGAGCCAGCCGGCGATGGCGCCGATGATCAGCCATACGATCAAGCCATGCATATCCATGTACGATCTTCCCCTTGGATTGGCGAAATTGTTGTAAATCCGGTGGTCATGTCCTTACCGGTGGCATCGCGCACGCGGCGCAACGCCGGCCGTTCCGAAGAACGTTGACCGGCCTCGTCGTGACGCATTCATTGCGACGCGGCCGTTGCCGCGCTTGCCGCCTTGGCTTTCTTTGCCGCGTGGTGATGGCCGATTGCGCAACCCGCAGCGGCACCCATCGCCCCGTGGTGCCCTGCGACATGGCCGGCGACTCCGCCCACGGCCGCGCCTTTCAGGCATCCTGCTGCATGTCCCGGGATCGAAGCGGTCAGCAACGCGATGCAGGCTGCCGAAATGGAAAGGAATTTCATTGGTCATCTCCCTGAAAAGCGAGTCGTATTGTTCGGCTTTATCGAGCGGATACGGTCAGAAGATGTGCGTGATCAGATAGAACAGCAGCAGCAGCCCGACCGGCACGCCGAGCAGCCAGGCGATCAGGTATTTACCCATGTCGTCGTCCTGATGGCCGCGACGCCGTTGGGGCCGCGGCGGTTGTATTGAAGCGCTATCGCGTTACAGCTCGCGGTCGAATTCCTTCAACTGCTTCTCGGCTTCATCGCGGGCGATCCCGTAACGCTCCTGGATCTTGCCGGTCAGATACTCGCGATTGCCGTCGGCCACCTTCAGGTCGTCGTCGGTCAACTTGCCCCACTTGGCCTTCAGCTTGCCGGAGAGTTGCTTCCACTGGCCCTTGATCTTGTCCTCGTTCATCGTGTGCTCCTTGTCATGCAGGGATAAAAGCGCGGCGGCTGCCGCGCCGGGAGGTCAGGCCTTTGCCTTCAGGCCGGATGCGTCGACGTGCTTCACGCCCTTGACTGCGCGCGTGACGGCGATAGCCTTCTTCACGGCGACCTTCGTCGGCAGCACGCCGGTGAGCGTGACGACGCCGTCGACCGTCTTCACGCTGATGTCAGTGCTCTTCACGCCCTCCGTGGTCGCGAGTTCCCCTTTCACCTTGGTCGTGATCCACGTGTCGGTGACAGGCTGGTTCGATTCGGCCGTCATGCCGCTGTCGGTAGACGAGGCCTGTGCCTGTGCGTTCGTGAGCGGTGCGGCGCAAAGCAGGAAAGCCGCACTGGCGGCGAGCAGCGTCGAAAGGTGCGAGGTCTTGTTCATTGATGTTCTCCTTCGATTGGCGTGGTGAATGGATTGACGACCGAGCACGGCGCGTGCCCGGATCAATGGGCGATCGGCGTGTCGTAGCCGGGCTCGCGCGGCGGTATGTCCGGGCGCGGCACGTCGGGCGGTACCGGGACCGGCGGATCGGTGCCGGGCGGCGGTTCGGGCGGGCTGTCAGGCGGCGGTTCGGGCCGCGTCGGATCGGGTGTCTGATGCAGCTTCATCGTGCTTCTCCTCTGCGGGTCGGAAGGCAGCGCATGAGCGCCGATGCAGTACCAGCGTACCGATGCAAACTTGCATGGACATCGCGCAAATTCACCTGATCGGCTAGTGCGTTTGCACGGGGCGTCGTGAAGGGGGAGGGGAACCGTCTGGGGCGGCGCGCGGAAAGCAGGCGCAGTGGATGCTTCCGGGATCGGCGGGATGCCGCACGGTCGCGGCAGGCCGTACGAATGTACTATGACGAATAGTGCATCCGCGCCTGTCGTGCACCGGTGCGGCACGCGATCATCGCCACACGCGCGGGCCGGCGCGTGTCGACGAAGCGGCAACCGGGCCGGCCGTCATGTTGACGACATGGACAACCATTCGATGAACGAACAGGTAAACGAACAGGCGCTGAAGTCGCATACCGACCGGCGCCAGCTGCACCAGATCATTGCGGGGCTCACCGAGGGTGTGATCCTGATCGAGCCCGATCAGCGGATCGTCTGGGCGAACGAAGCCGCGCTCGCGATGCATGGCGTGACCGAGCTGACGGCGCTCGGCGCGACCGTCACCGACTACCGCGAGCGCTTCCGGCTGCGCTACCGGAACAACCACCCGGTGCGTGACGGCCACTATCCGATGGATCGCGTGATCGCGGGCGAGAAGTTCAGCGACGTGACGGTCGAAGTCGAATCGGCCGCCGACGAAACCGTGAGCTGGGTTCACCGCATCCGCAGCCTCGTGCTGACGAATGCGGCCGGCGAGCCCGACTGCCTCGCGCTCGTGCTGCACGACGCGACCGAATGGGCGAGCGCCGAGGAGCGTTTCGAGCGCACCTTCAATGCGAACCCGGCGCCGGCCGTGATCTGCCGGCTCGACGACCTGCGCTACGTGAAGGTCAACCAGGGCTTTCTCGACATGACCGGCTACGCGAGTGAAGACGTGCTCGGCCGCTCGGTGTACGAGATCGACGTGCTCGACCAGGCCGACCGGCGCGACCTCGCGATCGAGCGGCTCGGCGAAGGCGCGACGATCCCGCAGATGGAGGCTGTGCTGAAGCTCGCGGACGGCAGCACGAAGGCCGTGGTGGTCGCCGGGCAGCCGATCGACATGAACGACGAGGCGTGCATGCTGTTCACGTTCATGGATCTCGAGCCGCGCAAGCAGGCCGAGCGCGCGCTGCGGCAGAGCGAGGAACGCTTCGCGACGGCGTTCCGGATGGCGCCGGTCGCCACCGCGATCGTCACGGCAGACCGCTTCGAATTGCTCGACGTGAACGACGCGTTCGCCGCGATGACGGGCCACGCGCAGGATGACCTGCTCGGCAAATCCGCGGACGAGATCGGGCTGTGGGCCGAACGCGGTGCGTGGCAGCGCATCGAAGGCCGGCTCGCACGCGACGGCAACGTGCGCAACGCCGACGTGCAGATCCGCACGCGCGAAGGCGACGTGCGCGATTGCGTCGTGTCGGCCGATCCCGTCGCGATTCACGGGCGCGACTGCCTGCTCGTCGCGCTGCTCGACATCAGCGATCGCAAGCGCACGGAGATGGAGCTCGTCTACGCGATCGAAACGGCGATGCAGGATGCGTCGTGGTTCAGCCGCACGCTGATCGAAAAGCTCGCGAACGTGCGGCGCGCGAATGCGCCGGATGCGGGCGCGCAGCTGTCGGACCTGACCGCGCGCGAGCGCGACGTGTTCGACCTGCTGTGCCATGGTCTCGCCGACAAGGAAATCGCCGGCCGCCTCGGGCTTGCGCCGAACACCGTGCGCAATCACGTCGCGACGATCTACGCGAAGCTCGACGTGCACAGCCGCGGCGAGGCGATCGTATGGGCGCGCGAACGCGGGATCGTCGGTGCGGCCGAAGCGAATGGCGTGCGTGGCGAGAAGGGCGGCGCGAAGGACAAGGACTGACGCGGTCAGTACGAATGCACCAGAGGCGCTGGTGCATTCGCATCTGCCGCGCGCGGCGCCCGCTTGCGATCCTGTCCACTCGGCGGTGCGGCGCAGGCCGTTGCATCGTCGGCTCTCCCCAACCATCGCAGGAGACGACCATGGACAGGAATCGCATCGAAGGTAAGCTCAAACAAGTCAAGGGTTCGGTCAAGGAAGCGCTCGGCAAGGTCACGGGCGACCGCGAAACGGAAGCGGAAGGCGTCGCTGAACAAGAGGCCGGCAGGATGCAGGAGCAGGCCGGCGAGGCGGCCGATGCGGTGCGCAAGCAGACGGGCACCGATCGGCACTGACCGATGACGCGGCGCCGTGGGCGTCGCGATGGCCGGCCGGGCGTCATTGCAACGATGATGCGCCGCCGGCATGACCACGGCCGGCCTTGATGGCCGGGCGCCGGCGCGGCATTCCTCGGTAGCGATTTACCCGCGGCCCACCGTTGCGCGGGCCGCGGGCCGCCCGCGAACGCGGAACTTGATGACAAATCCTCACAACATAGTTCCGATATTTCGTTTGCTGCACGGGTATTGGCTACCCACAATCCATTCACCTCTTTCGCGATGAAAGGCTCTTCGGAGACGGAGCCGCGGCGATCGACCGGCCGGCAGGGGCGTTGCATGACGCGCCGCCGGCGGACGACATGACCGGCACGCGAGAGGTTGCCGACGCGCGGCAGTCGCGCGTTGCATCCCGGCCCCCAGAACAAGGATTGTCATGACGTTCCGCATTCGTTCGCTTTCCGGCGTCGCATTGACCGCCGCGATCCTCGCGCTCCAGACGGGCGCGGTTCACGCGCAGGAGACGGTCGTCAAGGTCGGCGTGGCCGGCCCGCTGACGGGCGGCGGCGCCGCCTACGGCAAGGACATCGAGAACGGCGTGCGCATGGCCGTCGACGAAGCGAATGCCGCGCATACGACGGTGGGCGGCAAGCCCGTGAAGTTCGTCGTCGCGTCGCAGGACGACCAGAGCGATCCGCGCACCGGCGTGCAGGCCGCGCAGCAGCTCGCCGACGCGCAGGTGGCCGTCGTGATCGGCCACTTCAACTCGGGCACGACGCTGCCCGCCTCGAAGATCTACGCGAAGGCCGGCATTCCGATGATCACGCCGTCGGCGACCAATCCCGACATCACGCGCGCCGGGCTCGGCACCGTGTACCGCGTGATCGCGACCGACACGCAGAACGCCGGCAACGCAGGCGCGTATGCAGCGAGCGTGACCAAGGCGAAGCGCATCGCGATCATCGACGACCGCACCGCGTTCGGCCAGGGCGAAGCCGACGAATTCGAGAAGTCGGTGAAGGCGAATGGCGGCACGATCGTCGCGCGCGAATTCACGAACGACAAGGCGGTGGACTTCAGCGCGCAGCTCACGAAGATCAAGAGCACCAACGCCGATCTCGTGTTCTTCGGCGGGCTCGACGCACAGGCCGCGATGCTCGTGAAGCGCATGCGCCAGCTCGGCATCCGCGCGCAGTTCCTCGCGGGCGGCGGCGTGATGAACGCGAACTTCATCAAGCTGGCCGGCAATGCGGCGGAAGGCTCGTCCGTGTGGGAATACGGGCAGCCGCTGGCGCGTCTCGCGAAGGGCAAGGCGTTCGAAACGAAATTCAAGCAGAAGTACGGCATCGACATGCTCGCGTACGCGCCGTTCGCGTACGACGCGACGTGGATCGCGATCAACGCGATGCAGAAGGCGAACTCGACGAAGCCGGCCGATTTCAACGGCGCACTGAAGGGCACGCGCTTCGACGGCATCACGGGCACGATCGCGTTCACGAACACGGGCGACCTGAAGAACCCGAGCTCGACGCTGTATGAGGTGAAGAACGCCGCGTGGCAGCCCGTCACGACGAAATCGGCGGATTGAACGCAACCCGCGCGCGCGGACTTTCGCGGCGATGCCGGACGTGCTGAAATGCCATCAGCGATCGGTGACGATCGTGGCGCACGCCGGTGTGGCAGCCGCACCGGTCTGCCCGCGCGACGCCGCGCGTGACGCGGCACAAACAACCCACGGGCGGGGCCGGCTGGCCGCGCCCAATCTGTGCAACTGGAGTCAGTCGTGAGTTCTCAAGTCGTCATCGTCGGCGGTGGTGTGATCGGCAGCTCGATCGCCTATTTCCTGCGCGCCACCGATCCCACGGTTTCCGTGACCGTGATCGAGCGCGACCCCACCTATGCGCGATCGTCGTCGGCGTTGTCGGCCGCGTCGATTCGCCAGCAGTTCTCGACGCCGCTGTCGATCGAGATGTCGCTGTTCGGCATCGAGTTCCTGCGCACGATCGGTGAACGCCTCGAAGTGGATGGCCACCAGCCGTCGATCGACCTGCACGAAGGCGGCTACCTGTTCCTCGCGACGCCGGCCGGCGATGCGACGCTGCGCGAGAACCACGCGCTGCAGACGAGCCTCGGCGCGGACATCCGGCTGATGGATCGCGATGCGCTGCGCGCGAAGTTTCCGTGGCTGAACGTCGACGATCTCGTGTCGGGTGCGTACGGCGTGAGCGGCGAAGGCTGGTTCGACGGCTACGGGCTCGTGCAGGCGCTGCGCAAGAAGGCGCAGGCGCTCGGTGCGCGCTATGTGCCGTCCGATGTGAAGGAGGTGGTGCGTGACGGCCACAGGGTGACGCACGTGGTCACGGCCGACGGCGAACGCTATGCGTGCGACACGCTCGTCAACGCGGCAGGGGCGTGGACCCGCACGCTGTCGTCGATGATGGGCATCGACATCCCCGTGTATGCGCGGCGCCGCAGCATCTTCAACGTGTCGTCGCCGGCGAAGCTCACGGATTGCCCGCTGCTGATCGATCCGACCGGCGTGTATTTCCGGCCGGAAGGGCGCACGTATATCTGCGGGACGTCGCCGAGCCCGGACCGCGACCCGGACGACCTGCCGCTCGACGAAGTCGACCACGACCTGTTCGACGAGGTGATCTGGCCGACGCTCGCGAACCGCGTGCCGGCGTTCGAGGCGCTGCGCGTGGAGAACTGCTGGTCCGGGTACTACGAGTACAACGTGTTCGACCACAACGCGATCATCGGGTATCACCCGGAACTCGACAACGTCGTGTTCGCGAACGGCTACAGCGGCCACGGGCTGCAGCAGGGGCCGGCGACGGGGCGCGGCGTCAGTGAACTCATTCTGGGCGGGCGTTACGACACGCTCGACCTGTCGACGCTCGGCTGGGCGCGGGTGCTGGAAAACCGGCCGATCGTCGAAAAGAACGTCGTGTAGCGCGGCGTGACCCGCCCGGTGTGGTGGGCGGGATTCTCCTTGTGTCTCAACTCATTGGCCCGACTGTGTCGGGCCTTTTTTGTTGCGCGTGCAATTGCATGCAATTGCGCGGGTCAGCCGACGCCGTAGACCGCGTCGCGCAGATCGAGCGTGTACGGGCCGTTCATTCCTTCGTAAAGCGTGTTCGACAGCGACACGACGGTGAGCCCTTGTGCGCGGTCGACGAACCACGAATGACCGTAGACACCGCCCCAGCGCCACGTGCCCGGGGACTCCGGCGACAGCGCCGCGCGCGGGTCGCGCAACACGGAAAACCCGATTCCGTACCCCGCGCCGGGCAGGTCGGGCAACGCGAGGTTGCCGGTGTGGATGCGGCCCATCTCGTCGACCAGCTCGGCCGGCAGAATGGCGCCGCCACCCGCGCGCAACGTGTCCAGCACGTTCAGCACGTCAGCGGCGGTGCCGACCATCCCGGCGCCGCCTGATGCGAACGCATCCTTGTCGAGCGCGCGCGATGGCGAGTACGTCACGCCGACGGAGCCTTCGTAGATGGGCACGGCTTCGTTCTCGGCGAGCCGGTGCGGCCGCGGCGTGTCGTTGACGTATGGCGTCGCGAGCCGCGCGGCGTCGCGTGCGATGAATCCCGTGTCGCGCGTGCCGAGCGGGCGGAGCACGAGCGCATCGACTGCATCGGCGAGCGGCAGCCCGGTGACGGCCTCGATCACCGCTCCAACGACGTCGATGGAGAGCGAATAGTTCCAGCCGGTACCGGGTGCGTACTGCAACGGCACGCTCGCGATCCTGCGCATGTTTTCGGCAAGCGTGATCGATGCGCCGTCGAGCCCGTCGGAGACGCCTGCGCGTGCGTACGGGCCGGTCGCGTCGGCTTCCGCGTAGCGATAGCCGAGGCCAGCGGAATGCGTGAGCAGGTGGCGCACCTTGATTACCGGCACGCTGCCGTCACGCAGCGCCGGACGGAATTCGGGCAGCCAGCGCGTGACGTCGTCGTCGAGCGACAGCTTGCGCTGTGCGACGAGCGCCATGGCGGCTGCCGCGACGATCGGCTTCGTCACCGACGCGAGCCTGAACAGCGTGTCCTCCTGCATCGGCGTGCGTGCTTCGCGGTCGGCGAACCCGGCCGCGCGGCGATAGACGAGCTCGCCGTCGCGTGCGACCAGGACGACCACGCCGACGAGGCGTTGCATGTCGAGTTGACGGGACAGTACCGCATCGACGCGCTCGGCAAGCGCGGGATCGGCCGACGGCTGCCGTGATGATGCTCGGTTGGGGATCATCGAAGACTCTGTCGTGAAGGGGGAGCCGACATGGTAGGCGGCACGCGGCGGGCGTGCCATTTATCCATACGTGGAACAGGGCTTCGCGGGCATCGTGCGCTGCAACGGCCGGCATGGACGGCCACCGGGCGGGCGATTCAGCCGGGGGCCGCGGCGGCGGCGTTGCAGCGCGGCGCGTCGGCTGGCGGCGGCGCCACGTCACACCTGCACGGGTCGGCCGACAAAATATGCCCCAAGCGGCGCGCGGCCTTCGTTAGAATCTGCTTTCGTCGAGAAAATAACGCAATTGCATGGGTGCATCGCGGTATCGCATCACGGACACTGCTCGCCCAGATTCCATCGTTCATCTTTTACTGGAGGCGAGCATGCCAGGTTTACTTCCCGATGTTGACCGCGAGGGGCTCCTCGAATATTCGGTGGTGTACACCGATCGCTCGGTCAACCATATGTCGCAGCGCTTTCAGGGCGTCATGCGCGACATCTCCGGCACGCTGAAGAAGGTCTACAACGCGAAGTCCGTCGTGATCGTCCCCGGCAGCGGGACGTTCGGCATGGAAGCCGTCGCGCGGCAGTTCGCCACCAACAAGAAGTGCCTCGTCATCCGCAACGGCTGGTTCAGCTTCCGCTGGTCGCAGATTTTCGACATGGGCAGCATTCCGTCCGAAACCACGGTGCTGAAGGCGCGCCCGGTCGAAGCGGGACGGCAGGCCGCCTATGCGCCGGCCCCGATCGACGAAGTGGTCGCCGCGATCAACGCGCACAAGCCGGATCTGGTCTTTGCGCCGCACGTCGAAACCGCGTCCGGGATGATGCTGCCCGACGGGTATCTGCGCGCGGTGTCCGACGCCGTGCATGCGGTCGGCGGCATGTTCGTGCTGGATTGCATCGCGTCCGGCACGGTGTGGGTCGACATGCAGGCGAGCGGCGTCGACATCCTGATCAGCGCGCCGCAGAAGGGCTGGAGCGCGTCGCCGTGCTGCGCGATGGTCATGCTCAGCGAGCTTGCCCGTGAACGCATCGATGGCACGACCAGCACCAGCTTCGCGTGCGATCTGCGCAAGTGGCTGCAGATCATGGAAGCCTATGAAGGCGGCGGGTTCGCTTACCACGCGACGATGCCTACGGACAGTCTTGCGACGCTGCGCGACGTGATGAAGGAAACCGAGACGTACGGCTTCGACAAGGTGAAAGAGGAGCAACTCGAGCTGGGCAAGCGGATTCGTGCGTTGCTGGCCGAGAAGGGTTTCCGGAGCGTGGCGGCGGAAGGGTTCGAGGCGCCGGGTGTCGTGGTCAGTTATACGGACGACGACGGGATTCGATCCGGGAAGAAGTTCGCCGACGTCGGCTTGCAGATCGCGGCTGGCGTGCCGCTGATGTGCGACGAGGGGGAGGATTTCAAGACCTTCCGCCTCGGACTGTTCGGCCTCGACAAGCTGCATGATGTCGATGGCGCGGTTGCGCGGTTCTCGGATGCGCTGAACCGGATTCTTTAAGGCGCTTCGCGGAGTGGGCGAGGCAGTGGACGGTGGGTACGTGCGACCGTGGTCTACTGTCTCGCTGGATGGATGGTCATGGTCTTGTCCGATGCGCGCGTTCGGGTTCATGGTTGGTGTACCCATGCACAGCGAGGTCGGTCCATTGGCCTGTACGGTCAACCTGAAGGGCTCACATGGAATATGTCGTTCGACAGGAAGTCCCGTCGGTATCCGACTACATCGGCATTCGTCTTGCTGCGGGGCTGAGCAGAAAGTCGGAACAGGCCGCGACGATCGGGTTGAAGAATGGACTCTTTAGCGTCGTGGCTTACTGGGATGGTGTCCCGATCGGAATTGGCCGGGTAATCGGTGACGGCGGCTGTTTCTTCGAGATCGTCGATATCGCGGTGTTGCCCGCTCACCAGAAGAAAGGCGTGGGCGACCTGATCATGCGGGCACTCATGGGCTACGTTCACGAGCATGCGCCGCCGACCGCCTATGTCAGCCTGATGGCGGATCACGGGACACCGAAGTTCTACGAGCGCTACGGTTTCAAACCGTCGCTGCTGCCCGAGAAGGCGGGGATGTTTCTGCGCATTGCGTGACGTTGGGGCGTCGTAGTCCCTGTCGCGGTGCGCCCGCGCTAATTCACGCATTCCGGCACCACAGGGTCGTTGCTGCCCGTGTAGACGAATCCGTCGGAGATCCATTGATTCGATTCGAGTCGATACCAAAGCCGTGTGGCGCCCCAGTTGCCATTCACGGAATCGCCGTACTTGTGGCAGGCGAGCTGCACGGTGCGCCCATTCTCGAGCGAACCGACGACCGGCGCCGACAATGAAGGCGCGCTGCGCAGATTGGCCGGACCCGGTGCCTGTACACGCGCGCTGACGGGCGTGGACGGATCGCCGGAATCCGCGCTCCCGTAGTTAACCAGCCATGCCTGCGGAGAGACGCGTCGCTGATTGCGAACCGCGTATCCGGAATACGGCGAAGTGCCTTCGAAGAATTGCCAGCCGCCGATCGTCATGCCATTGACGGACACGTCATTGCCATCCTTGCTCAATGAAAAGTGAACATGCGGCCCCGTCGTTTGTCCGCCGCACGGCAGGCCGTTTCCGACGCTGCCGAGATATTCCCCCTGACGGACCCGCGTACCGCTGTTCAGCGACGTCAGCTGGACCATGTGGTAATAAGTCGTCGCATAGCCATTGTCGTGAACCACCTTCACGATGGCGCTGCCGTCGCGCTCGCAGCTCTTGTAAAGATAGCCGTCTCGCGCCGCCAGCACGCGGCCGTTGCCACCCGAGAAATCGAGGGAGTTATACGGCCTGCTTTGTCCGGACCAGCCGTGTGCACCGCCCGTCCAATACCACCCGGCATTCAGTTCCCACGGCAACGCAAGGCCCGGTTGCGGCAATGCAGCCGATCGTGGTGCAAGCGATGGGCGTCTCGACGCCAGATTTTTCCGCTCGTCGGCCGCGAGCAGCGTGGGGGGCGCCGCATCGAGCAATTCTCCGAACTTGCTGCTGCCCTCCACACCCGAGATCCATCGGCCATTCACGTTGCGCGCGATGAACAGCTTCGTGACGGGATCGCCGGATTCATCCTCGCGCAGGATTTGTGTCGTAGTGCCAAATACCCATCCGGAAGCGTCGTCGGTTTTTATTGCCTCGACCAGGCTGTCGTCCGACCGGGCCGGCAGTGTCAACGTCCTAGCCGATCGGGATGCGAGCGCCTGCCCGATCGAGCGTTGCAACGACGTCTCGATTGGCGCCGCATGAGCGATTTCGGCAAGGCTGGCCGCAATCAGCAGGATGCCAATGAAGTATTGATTCGAATTCGACGCAGAACGATCTAATAAATTGCGCATGGTCAAATGAACCACGAAGAGGGTTTGTAAGAAGTTCATGACGGCGCCAGCAAGCCTACATCATTCTCCAGTCATTGCAAGGTAAATGAAATATATCCGGGTGTATTTTTAAATTGACTGATTCAGATGAAATTGTTGATGCGATAGTTTCAAAGTGATTCGACCACTCTGGAAACTGGAATCGATTGATCTGGAATCTCCATACGGGGTAGCCTCAAAACACCATCCATGCGCAGCCTCGTAGCGAACCGCGTCGTGAGCTGCTTTGATCGATAAAGGATTCAAAAACTGTCGAATTGGATTGGATCGTTTATGAAAAAGAAACGATCGGGATGGGGTCTTGTTAATATCATTTACATCTTCCTGACAAATATAACAGTTTGTTTTCAATCGAATCGAGATTCAAATTGAGCCGCGGAAAAAATAAATCATTTCGATTGATGAAATTTCAGGAGGGGATGTGATGCATCGAATGCTGTTTGGCCGGCTGTGTGCCGGTGCGCTCGTGCTTGCGACGGCGATGCCTGCCCACGCGGAAAGCGCCACGGACGTTTCGCCCGTCTGCACGACGGTCCGGACCGAAACGAGCAAGAATGCGCTGTTGAGCCGGACCAGTTACTGCCAGAAAACCGAGCCGCTCGTCTATGTCGCGATAGACGGCCAGAACAATGAAATCGGCCGGGTGGCGATTGATGCCTATGCGTATTCCGACAATCCGTCGAACCAGCTCGCATGGCCGGTGACGTTCCGCTTCCGCACGCGCGTGCTGTCCGGCAATCCGCCCGGCCTGATGATCAAGCCGATCGTCGAATGCGGCTCCGATTGTACGGTTGCGGCCAATGCCGGCGTGCCACTCGCCCTTGGCGGGCTGTCCAACGAGCTATCGGTGATGATCACGCCCAACATGGGATCCGGTAATCCGCTCAGGTTCAGTCCGACGCTCGAGTACCGGGTGGCCAAATCGGGAGACTCGTTCGAGAACGGCGCAAGCATGAATCCCTACGCGGGCGCCGGCTATATTCCCAACATTCGATGTGACGTCGCGCTCGTCAAGAGCAACTCGCAAGGATGCATCTACTCGGACGCACCGGCAGTCCTTCGCACTATCGTCGCCACGAATCCCGACGTCGACGAATCCGCGATCCATATACGCGAGGCGCAAGCTGCCGGCCGTCCCGGCAAGTTCGTACCGATGGGGGATGGCACGATCTTTCCGGATACCTTTGCGTCCAAGCCGCTGACACGCACCCGCGACGCAGCACTCCGGCGGGCCAATCGGGACACGTCCAAACAGCAATGCGTCGCGAAATTCGGCGCGGTCACTGGCCAGTGCACGTTCACCGGTGATCCGGACGAAACGCCGTCCGATTGCGATTGCGACGAGTATCCGTTTGCCTCGACAGAGGAAGGCGCATCGAGGGATCCGGAAGTATCGGTCAAGCGTATCGATGCGAGTGATAATCGACGTGCGGGCGCTTTCCTCGGCAATTTCTATTTGAATCAGCGCGTGCTCGACCAGGAGCAGTTTTACGTCGATGTCGGTTCTCCGCAGCCTGCGGCAAAACGTTAAGCCACGGGCGACGATAACCGTACCTGTGCCGTGGTTCGCAGGCCTCCTTCGAACCACGGCATGACAACACCCATCACCATGAACGATCACGAGAACTTCCCCTTCTGGCTCGACCAGCCCTACAAGCTCTGCCGACGGGTCGTGCCGGGCGCGATGCAATCCGAGACGATTCCGGTCGAGGATGCGCTGACGCGCGTGACGGCGGCGGACGTTTTCGCCCCCGAGAATGTTCCGCCCGTTCCGCTTGCTGCGGTCGAAGGCTATGCGTTGCGTGCATCCGATACCGCGCATGCGACGCGTGGCGCACCGGCTGAGCTGGACTTCCAGTTCAGCCGGCGCGCGCTGGCCTCGCCGGCTGGCAGTCCGGCGGCTCGCGCAATCGGCGCGCAGTGTGCGGTCGATGTCCCACCCTATTTCCCGCTGCCGGAAAATGCCGACACCGTCGTGCCGAAAAGCGACCTCGAGGTTTCGTACCGTGGCGCTCGATCGTTTCTGTTGCTGCACGCGCCGCTATCCGCCGGCCAGCATGTGATCGCACCGGGCAGCGAATTTCGGCAAGGCAGCCTGCTCCTGCCCAGGGGCAGCCGGATAACGGCCGAACGGCAGATCGCGCTGACGGCCGCAGGCGTACGCGACATCGAGGTGACGAAGCGGCCGCGCATCGGCGTGGTGATCGTCGGGTATGAGCAGTGCGTACCCCGCACCGCGCGCGAGCACTGGCAGCGGCTCGACACGAGCGGACCGTACATCCGGGCGGTACTGCAGCGCTGGGGATACGAGGTGGGTTCGGTCGAGTACATCGAGCCGCCGGACATGGCACGGCCGCCGCTTGACGTGCAGCAGAACGAATACGCGTTCAAGAAGAAACTGGCCGAGCTCGCGCAGCGTTACGACCTGATCGTCGGTGCCGGGCTGCCTGCCGTGCCGCCCTTTCGGAATCTGGGGCTGAATATGCCGTTGGTGTACGCCTACGACGAAACGACTGTCGACATCGAGCAAACGCCAGCCGATCGCTTCAACTTCGGACGTAGCGACAATCGCTCGCCGCCGAAGAAAACCATTCTGACGCTCACGCGCCCGGACGGTACGCAAGGCGGGATGACGGTCCTGACCAGCTACGATCAGGCCACGCTGATCAACCTGCCGGGCCACACGAGCGCAGTGGCGATGCTGATGCACGCGATCATGCCGCGCGTGCTCGATTTGCTCGAGCATGCTGCAACGCCGGGGCCTCATTGGGAGTCCGGCATCGTCGACCACGGCGTCGAGCGCGATGCCCGACTGAACGCGATGCGATGGGGCAGTCTGCATCGTGGCGTCGACGGAAATCTGGTCGTCCGCCTGTTGCCGTCCGAAGGCGACGGGCTGATCGGCGGCGTCGTTCGTGCCGATGTGCTCGTCGCGATCCCCGCTGCGGAAGGCCCCATGGCAGCAGGTTCGTCCGTGCTGTTCCTGCGTCTCGACCGCGACCTCGCCAGTGAACCGCCGCGCTCCGTGGCGGAGGCATCCGTCGACGCAGCGTCACCACCGTCGCCGGTGGTCGACGCCCGCGTGTCGACCCGCGATATCGACGACGCACGCGGCATCGATCTTCGCGAAACATGGCAACGGCTCGAAGCAGCCTTCGCCGCCGATGCGTCACGTCTGCCGGGGGGCCTCAACGGGCCGGCGTCCGACGATGAGATCGCAGCCTTGCAGACTGCGCTGGGAACGCGGCTGCCTGACGCATTCGTCGACAGCCTGCGCATTCACGATGGCCAGGCCGATTCGGGGGATGAATTTTCCGGAAGTGATGCGCTGCTGAGCGCGCGCGAGATCCTCGCGCAATGGCGTATCTGGAAAGGTCTCGTCGACGGAGGCGATTTCGACGGTATGGAATCGGAGCCGGATCCAGGCGTCGCGGACGACTGGTACAACCTGAAGTGGATTCCATTCACGCATGACGGCAGCGGCAACCATCTGTGTATCGACCTCGATCCCGCGGAAGGCGGTTGCTCCGGACAAGTGATTCGGGTCTGGCATGATGACGCGCGGCGCGAGCGCATTGCGGAGAGCTTCTCGGCGTGGCTTGCCCGCGTCGCCGACGAGGGGCACTCAAGCTGAGCACTCGCTGAGCATGAGGGTGGCGGGGTGTGAGCCGCTACGTTGATGCGCATGCTCCAAGGGCAATGCCGGTGGCCCTTGGGGAAGCGCTTGTCTGCGCAGGGCAGACGGGCGTTTCGTGCGCTACCGGGTCAAGCAGTACAAGACGTCAGGGCAGCCTTCCTCATTCCTGCTTCCATCGCTGTATGCGATCGCCACGAACCCGTGCCGCTCATAAAACGCAGCGGCATCGCGATTCATCTGGAACGTGTAGAGCTGGAGCCTGCCAACCGTCTGTGACTTCACCGATTCCAGCAGGGAAGACCCGATCCCTTGTCGCTTGAATTCGGGGCACACGTACAACTGGTCAAGCCATGCCACGCCGTCCGTGACAACGTGCGCGGCCATGCCGACTATGCAGTTATCGTTCACGGCAACGGTAACGTTGCCCGACGGAACAAGCAGGTTGGCAATCCAATCGCGGACAGCGGCTTCAGAGTGTGCGAGCGGCGCATACGATGCCAGTGTGTTGCGCGACCGTAGATAGACTTCGGCCACCTCAGCGGCATCCGCAGCAATCGCTCGACGCAGGATCAAGGGCATGTATCGGCCGCTCCGAAATCGTCAAAAGGTGCACAACGATAGCAGCGCGGAATCGAACTTCCAAGATCGCGGAAGCATGGCGCTGAAACCGGCGAGACCGGAAGTTCAGTGCGACGTATCGAGTGTGCGGCGCAGCGAATCGGCAGCGAGATCCCGTCACCGATTCGCTGTTTCATTCCGGGATTCCCGGGCCTCGACATTCCCGTATCATCTGTCCGATTCGCCGGGATCTCACGACCGGGCGATTCCGCACAAACGAGAGGACGAGCGATGAAGGTCGAAGGGCGCGGCCATTCTCTTGCCGACCATGCCGGCGGGCGGGTCACCCGATGCGCCTGTTTCGCAGTAGTCTTTTCTTTCGGAATCCTTCCAGACTGCCTGTCGATCGACGATCGGTCACAGCTTCGTGCGCGATCGCCCGGTGTCGCCAGCATCACGATGACGTTGTGCAGCACGCCGTGACCGCTCGATGAGGGGTGAGCATCCCGCTCGTGGGTCCGACTGTGTCGGGCCTTTCTTGTTCGGTCGCGCAGGGGATGTCGGCGACGGCTGCGTGTGGCAACATCGCGGTGATTTCCACATTCCATCCGGGTGCCGGCAGACCCATCTATCCGAGGGGGAGTCATGTTTGACCATGTCAAATTCGGCGTGACCGACTTTGCAGCGAGCAAGGCGTTTTTCCTGAGCGCACTTGAACCGCTTGGCGTCGTGGTGCAGGGGGAGGGCGAGCCTTCGTACGGCATCGAGATCTCTCCGCCGGGCAAGCCTTCGTTGTGCCTGTTCCAGACGTCGGAGAAACCGGCCCATCTTCACATTGCGTTCGTGGCCGACAACCGGCAGCAAGTCGACGCGTTCTATCGCGCGGCGCTGGCGGCGGGCGGGAAGGACCATGGCGCGCCGGGGCTGCGGCCGCACTATCACGCGAATTACTACGCGGCGTTCGTCATCGGGCCGGATGGGCACAATATCGAGGTGGTGTGTCATCAGGCGGAGGGGAGCGCTTCGGGCGACTGATCGCTGTCATTCAAACCAAGACATGAGCGAACGCACGCGACACGCACGCGACACGCACGCAACCGAGCATTCCGCGATGAGTGAAATCACCATTGATTGGCCTTTTTATCTCGTCGTGCTTGGAACTGGCATGGAATACTGGCCCGTGACGCTTTGTGTCGGCGTGGTTGGAGTGTATTTCGGGGTGACTCGCCTGCGCGGCGCATGGCGAGTTGCCGGCCTCTTCATTGCGCTCTTGTTCATCGTTGATGCTGGCGCCGGAATTTACTTGTCCGTGGGTTAGCGTTCAGGCAAATCACGCAGGACCTGGAATCGAGTTGGCATCTGGCTGACTCGATACCCATCTCGAATCGGAATACTTGCCCTTGCGAAAATATCTGCTGCTTGTGGTTCTCGTGTTGTATGCGTTCGATGCATCCGCACAGTTTCCCTTTTCTCAACCGCCATTCTTTGGCCAGCCCAAACCTCGCTTTGGTCTGGGCATGATTTTCAGTTTTCCGGCTCCGTCCGCCGACGAGTCGCGTGAGGAAACCTCCGAGTTTTGCGTGCAGACTGCCGTATCCGCCTTGATGCGCTTCGACGATTTTCTCGTCGCAAGCACGTCGTCGATTCTGCCGAGTTCGCCGATCGCTCCGCAGCAATTGCCGAGAGTCTTTCCCGCATTTCCTGGTGTGAATCACTCACCGACTACTTACTACCTGAACCGTAACCGGTGCGTGCGAGGATACGAAGCTTTGAAAGAGGTGGCGGTCGACATGCCCACGGTCGAGCATCTGTATGCGGGATTGATGCAGTGTGAGCAAATCTACGGCCGCGAACAGATCGCCAATCATGCGCTCTGCGTTGCTGCGATTGCAGGGGCCAAATAGTCGTTGCGTCATCAGAACCAGAACAAGCATGCGAGCCGAACTGCGCGACCCCGTCGACCACGACAAGCTTCAGCTGCTGCTGCCGTTGACGAGAGCGGTGTTCCTGCTGCACGAGAACGGACACGACTACGTCGCGAAGTTGCAGCAGATTTCCCGATTGCTTGGCAACGCCATCGATCAAATCGACGTGCTCGGCGCGTTTGGTTCGACGAGTGCCGACGAATTTGCGAAGCGGCTGGCAATCGACTGGCATGCCGTACCGACCGATCTGTCGGAGCCGGAGCTTCTGGAGTTGCTTGATGCAGTCTGCGCGTGTCGCGGAGACGAGACGCTGATCGACTACTGGGTTCGATGTCTGTCGGTCAACACCGGCGATGGCCGCATTTCGGACCTCATCTTCTGGCCGGAAGCCTATTTCGGCGCAACGTACGACGGACGAGCGCTTGCGCCGGCCGAGATGCTGGAGGTCGTGCTCCGCAAGCGGCGTATGGAATGAAACCGGTGATGATTCTTGGCAATAACCGGCCAGATCATCGACAATCTGCGTCATTCAAAAAAATGAGAGAGGGTGGGGCATGCGCTGGATCGATAAGACGCTCACTGTGATCTTGGGCTTTTCTGTCATGGGCGTCGCGGATGTGCAAGCCGCATCCACCGAACTTGCATTCCCGCGTTTCACTCAGACGCAGGGCCGGGCGGACAACGACGGCCTCCCGTTGTCCGGCGTGAAACTCTGCGTACTCCCCGACCATGCGCCGTGCTTCGAGATGCCGCCCGCGCCGCTTCCCGATGGCTCGACGCAGGTGCAGTACCAGTTCGGGCTGGATCCTCGATCCGAACGGTTGCCGATTGCGTCGGGCGGCTCCTGGGTGTTCTTCTCGGGGATGTTCTCCGGCGGTGGCAGCGGCATGCTGGAGCGCGTGGCGGTCTTGCGTTACGGCGCGAACGGCAAGATCGAGAACGTGATGCCGAAAGTCACCCAGACCGAGCAGGCCGACCGCGCGATGTGGAAGGTGCCGGAAGTGTCGCCCTATCCGGTGTTCGTTCGCGCGGACTATGTGTGGGGCAAGGGCGAGAGCCATTTCGAAGCGCACGTGTTCGAAGTCGATGCGTGGGTGTTCGATCCCGCCATCAGCCAGTACAGGAAGCGGTTTTCCTACCAGACCACCAGGCGCTATGACCGCGGCGAGGGCTCGGACCACGTGCTGACCGCCGAGCGCGCGGAGATTCTGCGGCGCCTCGCCGCCAGCAAGTAGCCGCCTACCGCTGCGCGTCCCCGTACGTCTCCCTGCACACCTCGCGCAGTGCCTCCACGAGCAGATCCCGCGCCGGCGCACGCGAATCGGCGGCGCGGGTAAACAGCGCGATGGGCGGAAGCGTCCACACCAGCGTGTACGGCACGATCGCCACGCCGGCGATCCGCACCAGTTCTTCTGCGATATCGGCCGGCACGATCGAGACGGCCTCGTCGCTCGACGCGATCATTTCGCCGATCAGCTTGGATGAATAACTCTCGACGATCGGAACGGGCGGCGCGATGCCGGCCGACAGGAACAGGTCGGTGACCTGTTCCCGCATCGGCGTATGCGGTGCACCGAGAATCCAGTCGAGCGCGTGCAGCTTGTGCCAGTCGAGCGCGGTGCGGGCCAGTTTCGCGGCAAGGCGCCGGCTCGCGATCATGCGCGGCTGCTGCTGGTACAGCACTTCGAAGGAAACCTGGCCCAGGTCGATCGCCGACGAGGCCCGCCCGATCACGATGTCGACGCTGTGGTCCCTGAGCTGCAGCAGCAGCTGATCGCTTGTGCCCTCGTGAATCGTCACGGTCAGGCGCCGCTCCATGCGCGCCTGTAGCCGCTTGAGCGCCGCCGACAGCATCTGTCCGGAAATGAACGGAATCACGCCGATGTGCAGGTGGGCCGCGTGCCCGGCGGCGACGGCCTCCATCTCGCGGGCGAGGTGGTCGAGATCCTTGATCATCGCCTTCGCCCGTTCGAGCACGACCGCGCCGAGCGCGGTGGGCCGCATGCCGCGCGACGAGCGCTCGAACAGCGGCGTGCCGAACATGCTCTCCAGCTCGGACAGCGCATTCGTCACGGCAGGCTGGCTGCTGGCCATGTGCTCCGCGACGCGCGTCAGCGACCCGTGCTGCTGGATCTGCAGCAACAGCACCAGGTGCCGCATCTTCAAGCGGGCGCCCAGCCGCCTGACCACGTCGTTTGCGTCAAAAGTCATTGACTGGTCACGTATGCATCATGAAAAAGTGATGGACCGATATTAAAACAGAATCAACACCTTATGGCAGATCCCTAGAATCCCCTTCATGGATCGCGCCGGGACTGGCCTGGCGCCCGTGCCCGGATCGAAAAACATGAAACAGACTGAGACACAGCAGCAGGCAGCGTTCGACTATCACGAATTTCCGACCCCGGGGAAGATCTCGGTCGTCGCCAGCAAGCCGCTGGTGACGCAGCGCGATCTCGCGCTGGCGTACACGCCGGGCGTGGCGGGCGTGTGCGAGGCCATCGCCGCCGATCCGCTGCAGGCGCACCGTTTCACGAGCCGCGGCAACCTGGTGGGCGTGATCACGAACGGCACGGCCGTGCTCGGCCTGGGCAACATCGGCCCGCTCGCGTCCAAGCCGGTCATGGAAGGCAAAGCGGTGCTGTTCAAGAAGTTCGCGGGGATCGACGTCTTCGACATCGAGATCAACGAAACCGATCCGGACAAGCTGGTCGACATCATCGCCGGTCTCGAGCCGACCTTCGGCGGCATCAACCTCGAGGACATCAAGGCGCCCGAGTGCTTCACGGTCGAGCAGAAGCTGCGCGATCGCATGAAAATTCCCGTCTTCCACGACGATCAGCACGGCACCGCCATCACCGTCTCCGCCGCGTTCATCAACGGGCTGAAGGTCGTCGGGAAATCGATTTCGGAAGTAAAGGTCGTGACGTCGGGGGCCGGCGCCGCCGCGCTGGCCTGCCTGGACCTGCTGGTCGACCTCGGGTTGCCGGTTGAAAACGTCTGGGTGACCGACATCGAGGGCGTCGTCTATCGCGGCCGCACCACGCTGATGGACCCGGCCAAGTCGCGCTTCGCGCAGGAAACCGATGCGCGCAAGCTGGCCGACGTGATCGGCGGCGCGGACGTGTTCCTGGGCCTGTCGGTCGGCGGCATCCTGACCGCCGACATGCTGAAGGCCATGGCGCCGCGCCCGCTGATTCTCGCGCTGGCCAATCCCACCCCGGAAATTTTCCCGGAACTGGCGCATGCGACGCGCGACGACGTCGTCATCGCGACGGGCCGCTCGGATTACCCGAACCAGGTCAACAACGTCCTTTGCTTCCCGTACATCTTCCGCGGCGCGCTCGACGTCGGTGCGACGACGATCACCCGTGAAATGGAGATCGCCGCGGTTCACGCGATCGCGGGGCTGGCCGAGGAAGAGCAGAACGAAGTCGTCGCGGCGGCCTACGGCGCGTACGACGTGGCGTTCGGCGCGCAATACCTGATTCCGAAGCCGTTCGACCCGCGCCTGATCGTCCGCATCGCGCCGGCCGTGGCCAAGGCGGCGATGGAAGGCGGCGTGGCGAAGCGCCCGCTGACCGATCTCGACGCGTACGTCGAGCAACTGCAGCAATTCGTCTACCATTCCGGCGCGTTCATGAAGCCGCTGTTCGCGACGGCGCGCCGGCTGGTGCGCGACGGCGGCAAGGCGCGGATCGTCTTTACCGAAGGCGAGGACGAGCGCGTGCTCCGCGCGGTGCAGGTGATCGTCGACGAGAAGCTGGCGCGGCCGATCCTGGTCGGGCGCCCCGAGGTGCTGCTGGCGCGCATCGAGCGATTCGGCCTGCGGATCCGGCTCGGGCAGGATGTCGAAGTGACCAATCCGGAATATGACGAACGCTTCCCGCAGTACTGGACGAAGTACTGGGAACTGCGGTGCCGCGACGGTATCTCGAAGGAAATGGCGCGCGTGGAAATGCGCCGCCGCCTGACGCTGATCGGCGCGATGATGGTGCGGCTCGGCGATGCGGACGGGATGATCTGCGGGACGGTGGGCGAGTATCACAACCACCTGCGGTTCGTCGACGAGGTGATCGGGAAGAAGCCGGGGGCGTCGACCTATGCGGCGATGAACATCCTGTTGCTCGACCAGCGGACGGTCGCGCTGGTGGATACGCACGTCAACGACAATCCCGACGCGGAGCAGATCGCGGAATTCACGATTGCCGCGGCGCGTCAGATGGAATGGCTGAACCTGACGCCGAAAGCGGCGTTGCTGTCGCGGTCGAACTTCGGGTCGGGGAGTGCGGCGTCGGGCGTGAAGATGCGCCGGGCGCTGGAGATCGTCCGGGAGCAGGCGCCGGATATCGAGGCGGACGGCGAGATGCATGGCGACTGCGCGCTCGACGAGGGCTTGCGGTCGAAGCTGCTGCCGATGTCGCCGCTGAAGGGCGCTGCCAACCTGCTGGTTTGCCCGAACGTGGATGCGGGGAATATCGCGTACAACCTGCTCAAGACCGAGGCGGGCAGCAACGTGGCGGTGGGGCCGTTCCTGCTGGGCGTCAACGCGCCAGTGAACATCCTGACGTCGAGCGCGACGGTGCGCCGGATCGTGAACATGGCGGCGTTGACGGTGATCGAGGCGAATCGCAACGCGTCTGCCTGAGCAGGCAATGAAGGCGGGGCGTGGCGGCTCCGCAACGCGCCGCGTAGCGGAATCCGGGTGGTAGCGGGTTCCGCTAACCGGTCGCCTGGGGAGCAGGTGTCGTGGGTGGTTCGTGTCGTCGCGCCGCGTGTGTCATTGGCGGGTCGGCTGCGGCCTGCTTCGGACGTTGGCAATCGTTTGCACGCAGCCACCCGGACCTCGGCTTTACCCTTATACGCACGCGCCGCCTTCTCCTTCCGCACCCGCTTCCCGTGCCGATGCTGCAGTGCATTTAATAAGTATCACGTAACAACTTCCTCGGCGCGACATCCTGCCGCATCCTCTTTCGATACCGATCCTAACGATCTTTCTGGGGCTCGCCACCCTCGATATCTTCCGATAATTACCTTTTATTTTCGTCTAAAATCGCGCTTCTTCTTACTTTATGACGGGAAGTGTTTTGATTAAACTGACGAAAAATCTCTCGCGCACGGCCATCGCCGCCTGTGTCGCTTATGCCGGGCTCCTGCCTTTATCCCGGCCCGCTGAAGCCCAGGTCGAACCTCTGAAGAATCCCGTCTACGGCGTGACCCTCGACGACCTGACCAAGCTGGACGCCATCGTCGCGTCGCTGCAGAACCTGCCGTACAAGCCCACCGTGCGTGTCGTGTTCGATCCGGGTACGTCGGCCGCCGACTACTACGCACCGCTGCTGCGCCTGCACGCCGTCGCATACGTGATGGGCGAAGTCTACGATTCTTACTATTTCCCGACGGATCTCGCCACGTACAAGGCCAGAACGCAGGAACTGGTGTCGCAGTTGAAGAACACGGTCGACGTCTGGGAGATCGCGAACGAAATCAACGGCGAATGGCTGCGTACCGACCCGAGCGGCACGAACGCCGTGGTCAACTCGGAAGAGCAGCAGATCGGTCAGATGGTTGCCGCGGCGAACCAGATCGTCAAATCGAACGGCGGCAAGACGGCTATCACGCTGTACTACAACGACGACAGCAAGGGCACCAACTGCTGGGCGAAGCCGCAGGATTACTGGAAGACGTGGCCGACCACCTTCCTGTCCTCGACGGTCCGCCAGCAGGCCGACTACGCGTTGTTCAGTTACTACCCGTACCAGGATTGCCCGGGGCTGAATCCGACGTGGAAGAACGATTTCGCGGCGCTGGAAAGCATCTTCCCGAACGCGAAGGTCGGCTTCGGCGAAATCGGTACCTCGGATACGGCCGCGCCGGCGTCGGTGCAGCAGAACCTGATCAAGACGTACTACCCGATGGTCAACAGCATGACCGACCCGCGTTTCATCGGCGGATTCTTCTGGTGGAACTACGTCGAGCAAATGGTCCCGTATTCGACGAGCTCGTACTTCCAGCTGTTGCGTCAGACGATCATCACGCTCAAGGCGCCCAACTAAGCGAACGGTGCCATTCAAGAGCAAGCGTCAGCGTCGTTGTCAGAACCACAATGTCGCGCGTACCACGAGACCACGTGCGCGTGCCGCTGACGTCAACCCGAACCGGTATTGCACCGTGACATCGAGATAGCTTGCCGGCGCGCTATAGCGGCCTTCGCGAAACCAGTATCGAAGCTGGATGCCCGGCCCGGCACCGATCGCCGTCTTGTCCGGTTGCCGATTGTCGTGATCGCCGGCCACCGCGGCGTGCGGGTAGATGGTCAGACGATCGCTGATCATCGGCAAACGCCACGTGTGCCCGTAACGCAACTCCGAATAAATGATGTATCGCCCCGCGCTGATGAAGTAAGCGCCTTCAACGTATGCCTGCCAGCTGCGCCAGCTCGGCTCGGTGACCCTCAGGTCGGTCCCGCCTTCCGACGAGTAACCCAGGCGCATCAGCCAGTCCGTCATCGACTGGCTGCCGACGTGGAACAGCCGCTCGGCGGTCAGCACGACGTTCTGGTCGGGCAGCGGCTTGTAGCGCGCGCCCACCGAACCCTGCACGGTCGGCAGTCCGGTCGTGTTGCCCGATCCGTCGTAGGCCGTGCCGTATCCGCGCACGAAGAACTGGAAGATGCGGCCGTTCTGATAGCCGATCTTCGGCGGCTGCCAATACGCTTCCACACCCGGCTGCAGCACGCTGATGGTGCCTTGTGGACCGAACGCGGCCGACTGGTACGGCACACTCAGCACGAAACCCCAGCTGCGCTGAAGCTGCTCGACCTCCCGTCGATAGCCGAACTTGCGTTGCGCATCGAAGGCGTGTTCGTTTTCATCGGCGTCGAGGCTGTGCTCGAACAGATCGATGGACTCCTGGTTCAGCCCGATCCGCTTGGCGGCGTAGCCCGCGTCCGCGTAGTTCATCGCATTGCCGGCACCGCCGGAAAATCCCGCCTGAAATGCGTCGAGCGCCTCGCGATCCTTGTGGTCGCGCAGGAGGTCATAGGCGTCCTGCAACTTCTGTTGCGCGGTATTGTCGACTGGCGCGTCGGCGGCCTGATCGTCCTGCCGCGCCTGCGCCGCGATCGATGCGGCCATGTTGCGCTCGCCGTCGGTCGTCGCGTCGCCGGCCGCCAGGTCGGCCATGCGGATGGCGGTGTCGCGGTCGCCTGCCTGCAGGCTCATCTGTGCGATGCGCACCTGGATCACGGCCGATTTTTCATCGGCTAGCGGCGCCAGCGCGATGCCGGCTTCATGCGGAAGCTTCGCCGCGAGCGCGCTGTCCGACCAGGCGAGACGCAGGTTGCGCTGCTGTTCCTTGCTCCATTTCCCGGTTGCGACGGCGGCCGCAAAATCATGGCAGGCAACGTCGTAGTGCATCTGACGCTGGGCCAGGTAGCCATGCTGCGCGCGTACCGCTGCACTCTTCGGAAAACGAACGATCAGCGATTCCACCATCGAATCCGCTTCGTCGACCTTTCCTTCCCGTCGGTAGACATCGACGAGCAGCAGCCCGAGCTGTTCGCTTCCGGGCTGAATCTTGATGGCGCGCGACGCATACACTTCCGCGAGGGGCAGGTCGCCGGCATTGATTGCCTTGTAGGCGCTGTCGGCGAGCTTGTAGGCCTTGGGCGTCAGTGGCTGCGCGGCGGATGCCGGCGCCTGCCAGGCCAGCGACACGGCGATCGCCAGCGCGCTCAACCGTGCGCAGCGCTTGAGGCCGGCCGCGATCCGGAGTCTCGAATGCTTCATGCCTGTTCTCCCGACGGTCTTTGCGCGGGAGCACCTTGCTGCGCGGCCGGGTCGCCGTCGCGCATCCGCGTGAGTTCGACGAAGCGCGAGTGGCGGGCGAGCTCGGCGGTAATCTCCAAATCGCTGGCAATGAAATAGGCCACCTTCGCCCGGGCACCGCGCCGCACGACATCCTGTTCGTCCGGCGTGAGCGGTCGCCCGACCGCGATGTTCAACGTGCCGTCGTCTGCCGTTGAAAACGGGACGGCCCGGTACGCGTACTGCAGCTCGAATGCGAGCGAATCTGCGAAGTGGCCCACCGCGACGTTGCCCAGGCTCACCCGGGGCAGCTCGGATTGCTCGGCGATCGCATCCGCAAGCGATTCGGTCGAGATCTCGCTACCTTCGATCAACAATTCGCCCAGCCGCTTGCCGCAGGTCAGTTGTTTCTCGAGGCTCGCCTGCAACTGTTCCAGCGTGACCACGCCCCAACCGACGAGGATCTCGCCGATCTTGAGGCGCGCCTTCCCGAGCTCCTTGTACGACAGGTAGGTATGACTGGTCTTGTCCCACGCGATCGGCTTGCCGCTCACGAGATGATCGAGATAGATGCGCCACGCACGGCAGACCGCGTAGAAGTTGATCAGGTTGTTGACGAACATCCGCGGAATCGACAGCAGCCCCTGGAGCGGGCCGTTCAGCTTGCTGACGAAGTGATAGCGCTGCCCGGCACGCGCAAACAGCATGGCGGTATTCACCCACAGCAGCGGCGTGACCCACGAGTTCGCGATGATGGCCGAGGCGCCGGCAGGGAGGACAACGCCGGCGCGCTGAAGCGCCGCAAGCAGCAGGAAGTTGAGCAGCACGGCATAGGCAATCACCGAAAACAACGATGTCACGATGCCCTTGCGATCGTGGAAGAACATGTAGCGGGTGAGCAGGTTGCCTTTCCAGCCGAGCTGCTCCCAGCCCTGGAAGGCGATGCCGAGAATCCAGCGCGCGCGCTGACGGTACGCGGTGCGAAATGTCTTCGGAAAATACTCGCGCGTGGCCAGCAGGTTTCGATTGACGACGTTGTCGGTTGCACGCTGGCCGCCGGTGTCGCGTGCGATATCCGAAAGCGGGAAACGGGCAAAGGTTTCCTTCATGCCGAGGTCCCGCAGCCGAAAGCTGAAGTCGTAGTCTTCGGTCAGCGAATCGGTGTTGAACGGGCAACCGTTGCGTTCCTTCATCGCCGCTTCGATCGAGCGCCGGCTGTAGCAGGACGCCACGCCCGCGCCCGGGACGATGCCGGTCAGCCGGGCGCGCACCGGTACGTCCTTCTGGTGCGTTTCGCTGAAGTCGTCGAGGTAGCAGCCGGCGACGAACTCGTTCCATTTCCGCGGCAAGGACAGCACGGGAAGCTGGACCAGGTCGCTATCCGCCACCGCGTGGTTGAGGTACTTGAGTTCGACCGGGTGAATGACGTCCTCGCAGTCGTGCATGACGACGCCCGCGAACTGAATGTGATGGACCGCTTCGTAGCGCAGGATGGCTTCGACGATCCAGTTCAGGCAGTCCGCCTTGCAGGTCGGCCCGTCGTTCATGACGATCGCGCGTGTGACCCGGCCCGGATACCGGCGGACCATCCGTTCGACCTCGGCCGTGGTTTCGGCATCGTTGTGATAGGTGCCGACGAATATCACGTATCGCTCGTACTCGAGCGTCGCCAACGTGTTTTCGATCATCTTGGCGATCACGTCATATTCTTTCCACGCCGGCACCATCAGCGCCAGATGCCGCTCTTCCAGCGCGCGCAGCATGCCGATATCGATCGTTTGCGATTTTTCGCGACGCAGGATACGACGGATTTCAAAGGACCAATAACAGGCATCCAGCGTGAGGTCATCCAGGGTGCTCACCAGGATGACGATTGCGGTGACAATGGCGACAAGGTTAAGTGCATATAAATATGCACTCCAAATCATGTTATCCATCATTTTTCCCGCGCTGTTATATCTTGTATTTGTTTAATACTCGTCGTATCGACGCAAGACGAAACTTTCCCCGTCCTCGTCGCCCCCGTCACGTCCACTGCGTGGCTTGCGCCACGCGCATTCCCGCCATCCAAAAAAGCCGTGTCAACACGCGAGCTTTCTCGATGTGGCCACGTCGCATCGCGCGCGATGCAACGTGTTCAGTGGGTGACTTTTCGACCGCCCGTTTCCTGCTTGCCAGCCTCCGTCCCTGCACGCTTCGACGCTTGCAGCCGCTCTCCACCCGACGTACACGCAGTGCCCCCGCACCGACTTCGCAACGTACTGCTCATATAGCAAGTCGTGCGCCATCGCTGCGCGACCCTTGCGGTTGGGTGCGTCGCGGACTGCCGCACAGGATCGACCCGCCGAATCCGAGCCAAATGTTTCAGTGCTGAAACACGCGGCGGATCGACCCGATGACACATCGTTCTCGGACCCTCGGCACGTGCCCGGCTGCCGCCCGCTGCACATCGTTACGCGATGCCGGCGGTGACGGGCGGGATGAATTGGCGCTGAACCGAATATCGGGCGCGTCGGTCGCTGTTGCGCGTGCGAGCGTGCCGTCCGCGACGATCGTCGCATCACGACTTGCGAAGCGTGGGGCACAACAGGTTTCACCCGGGTGCATGAACGGGTTTCGCGTGTTTGTCCGATTAAATTCGTGACACCGCCGCGTTGCACGCCTGAAACGTTTTATCGACGCATTTTTCAAGGGCCTCGATGCGCTAATTTCGGCGCCTTGGCGCTATGCCCATTTGCGACCGATGGTACGGTTCTAGCTTGAATATCAAGCCGTCTCCTACCGGATTTATTTGTCTGGTTTCAATTGCGCATCAAAATATTCACGACATGGCGCCCCGATTCCGGATGGTGATTCGACGTAATCGTTTCGCTAACGAGATGAATTTATTTTGCATATCAAAGGATGAAAATCATGCCTTCGCATCGCAATCAATCTTTTGGAAACGGGTTGAGCGCCGCCGGATCAATCGCCGCATTGATCACGACACTCGTCTTCGCCGTCGGCGTTCAGGATGTGGATGCGCAGCAGACGAGTAACTCCTCTGCCCAGAAGATCAAGCCGCCTCCGCTGCCGAACGGTTCGGCGCAGGTCAACGTGAAAGCCGGCATGTCCGACGAGGATTGGGAAAAGGCGTACAAGGAAACGGGCCGCCCGAAGTTCAGCAAGAATTCCGTCAAGAAACTCAATGGCAATGTGGAACGTGAATAGGGAGAAACGGTCATGAAAAAAATCTTGCTCGTCATCGCCCTGCTTGCGGGGCTCGCGCAAATGACATTGCCGGGCACAGCATACGCGCAGGCCACCACTGCCCACACGCTCATCCTGTACGACAATCCTGCCAACGATCCGTTTTCGAAGCTGGGCCTGATGTACAGCATCATGCTGAGGAACCTGCTGGGTCACTTCAATACGACGGTCGATCTGGTTCCGATCCAGAACTACGCGGCCGGCATGGTCGGGAATCACGATGCCACGTTCTATATCGGCGATTACTACAACAACCCGATTCCGACGGCGTTCATGAGCGACGTGATGACCACCAAGAAGACGGTGGTCTGGTTCAAGTACAACCTGTGGCAACTTGCATGGAACACGGCCTACACGTTCAACCAGACCTTCGGGTTCAGCTTCGTGGGCCTTGCCGGGATGAACGCGACGCCTTCGTCGAGCAATCCGAATCCCGGCTTCTACGACACGGTCACGTACAAGAACCTGCCGATGGTCAAGTATTACGCCTACAACGCGTCGACCGGCGTCATCAACGCGGATCCGGATATCGGACTGACCCAGGTCGTCGATGCCACCAAGGCGCAGGCGCTCGTCACCATCAAGAACAGCAAGAGCGGCGCAACCGCGCCCTACGTCATGCGCTCGGGCAACTTCTGGTACTTCGCCGACATGCCGTTTTCCTACATCGGGCCGACGGACCGCTACCTGGTGATATGCGACATCCTGCACGACATCCTGCAGACCAATGCACCGGTGAATCATCGTGCGCTCGTCCGTCTGGAGGACCTCGACGCGCATACGACCACGAGTTCGATGCAGCTGCTGACGAACTACATGTACTCGAAGAAGATCCCGTTCACGATGGCAACCATCCCGTTGTATACGGATCCGAACGGCTACTACAACGGCGGCGTGCCCGAGACGATCCATCTGGCGCAGGCAACGGGCCTCAAGCGAGCGCTGAATTACGCGCTCTTGCGCGGCGGCTCGATCGTGATGCACGGCTATACGCACCAGTACGATTCGACGCCGAACCTGCTGACTGCAGTCAGCGGCAGCGACTACGAGTTCTGGTACGCCGTGCAGAACCGGCCGGTTGATGAGGACTCCGTCCAATGGGCGGAAGGCAGAATGGCCGACGGCCTGCTCGAGTTCACGCTCAACGGCTACAAGGTCGTCGGCTGGGCTGCACCGCAGTATCAGATGTCGCCGGCTGCTTCGTCGGCCACGGCCCTCACGTTCCCGACCACGTTCCAGCGAGCCGTGTATTACACGTCGACCAATCCGCAACTCGGCACGGGTGCGGCCAACCAGGACTTTTCGGCCGGGCAGTTTTTCCCGTACATCATCAACTCCGATTACTACGGGCAGCGGATCATTCCGGAAAACCTGGGCAGCGTGCAGTACAACATCTGCAATATCGACCCGTTCTCGTGCATCACTTACACGTGGCAGCAAATCGTGACCAATGCCCAGTATGGCCTGGCGGTGCGGGACGGTTTCGCGTCGTTCTTCTTCCATCCGTACTGGCTCGAACCGGATCTTGGATTGCCGGCGTATCAGGACTTCCAGAGCATGATTACCGGCATCACGAATCTCGGCTACACGTGGGTGGACGGCACGACGGCCAAGTGACGCCGACGTAGCGACAACCCCGTGCGACCCGTATTGACAACGCGGGTCGCACGTTTGCATTTGATCGGCTACGATGACGCGCAGGCATGCTTCCGGGGAGCCAGCGATGACCACGTATGCGATTCCGGCCTGGCGCAGGATTCGACGGCGCATGGGCCGGCCTCGGCTCGCAGGGCTACCAGGCCCGCTTACCGACGCGCCGCGTTCGCCCCGCGCGGCGACGCTCGCGGCGATCGGCGCATCGCTCGTCGTGGCCGCCTGCAGCTGGACCGCGCACGACGTGCACGCGGACGGCATCGTCTGGCAGGTGGACAACACGACGACGAATCCCGTCGGCAACTGGCAGATACTCGGCATACACGATCTGCTGATTCAATGGGCCGTCGTCGACGATACCGCGTTCATCGCCGACACCCGCATCCAGCCTGCTGCGCACCTGCCCGACTGGGAACGTATCAGTCGTGAGCCATGGGCCAGGAACGTGATCCTGGGCCTCGCCGGCTATCAGGACGAAAAACGTGCACGCACCCATCTGTCGACGCTCGCCGACCAGTCCCTCGAAGTCGCGCGCGCAGCGATCCCGCTGCATGTCACCGGCTACTACTTCCCCGTCGAAATCGATCCGACCTGGCAGGACGCGCCCAAGCTCGCCGCGATCCTGCAACGGCTGCCGCGCCCGCTCTGGGTGAGCGTGTACGACCAGACCAACATCGGCGGAAAGGCGCTCGCGGACTGGCTCGCAGCGTGGCTGCCCGCGGACGTCGGCGTGTTCTTCCAGGATGGCTGCGGCGTCTATGCCCGCGAGCCGTACGTCGCGCGCAGCTACCTCGACGAACTCGTTTCAAAACTGGGCAAGCAACGCGTGCGGGTGATCGCCGAGGCGTTCCGGCCTGCCGAGCGGGGCGGGTTTCGCGCCGCCAGCGCCGACGAGCTGAGCACGCAGCTGGTCGCGTATCGCGGCTATTCGGTCTATCTGTTCGACGGTCCGCACTACGTGTCGGACGACCTCACGCGCGCGCTCTCGACGTGGAAGCCCAAGCCGCCGCCGCCCGCGCCCGCGGGGCCGGCGCACTGATTCGGCTGGATCCCGGCCGAGCGGGGCACGGGCAGGGTGAGCGCGTGGCGAAACGAAACAATCGGGCGGATTGGCTTTCCGCCGGCAACACGTGCGTGGACCTCGGTGTCGACATGCTGGCGCAACAGCGTGTTCCGCTGCTCCCGCTCACGCCCCATGTGATGACCAAACCGCAAGACCTAGTGCATAGATATCGTTTGCCGCGGCCTTAATGACTATCGACAATCGTGGCTCGATTTCACCGCCGTGGCGCCAGAAGCGCCGCGGTGGCCGGTATCGGGCGGCTATCCCGGCCGTCCGCGCCATCCAGCTCACGACGACATGTACGCGTTCACTCCCTCATTCCAGAATCCCGCCGGCTCGCCGATCCGCGAACTGTTCAAGTACCTGTCCGAACCGGGCATGATTTCGTTCGCGGGCGGTTATCCGGCCAGCGACCTGTTCGACGTCGACGGCCTGAACGCAGCCGCCGAGCGCGCGTACGCGCAGCCCGTGCGTTGCCTGCAATACGGTCCGACCGACGGCCTCGCCGAACTGAAGCAGCAACTGATCGCACTGATGGGGCGCCGCGGCGTGGCGTGCACACCGGCCGAACTGCTCGTCACGACCGGTTCGCAGCAGGGCCTCGACCTGCTGCTGCGCGTGATGGTGTCGCCCGGCGACGTCGTGCTGACCGAGCAGCCGGCTTACCCGGCGACGCTGCAGGCGATGCGCTTGCAGCAGGCGCGCATCGTGACGATTCCGGTCGACGGCGCGGGCCTCGACGTCGATCGTCTCGGCGAACAGCTGGCGTCCGGCGCGATCGCGCAGCCGAAGCTGCTCTACACGGTCCCGACCTTCGCGAACCCGACGGGCGCGACGCTCACGCGCGAGCGCCGGCTGAAGCTGCTGCGTCTCGCGGTGCAATACCGTTTCCTGATCATCGAGGACGATCCGTACGGCGACCTGCGTTTCGCGGGCGAAGCCGTACCGTCGATGCTGGCACTCGCCGATGAAGTGGACGGCGCGCGCGACTGGATCGTGCATTTCGCGAGCCTGTCGAAGATCGTCGCGCCGGGGCTGCGCGTGGGCTGGACGATCGCGCCGGCCGAGATCGCGCGGCGCTGCGTGATCGCGAAGCAGACGGTCGATCTGTGCAGCACGCCGTGGACCCAGGCGGTCGCCGCCGAGTATCTGGCCGACGGTGCGCTCGAACGCCATCTGCCGCGCATCACGGCCGCGTACCAGCGCAAATGCGACGCGATGTGCGACGCGCTGCGCGACGGCCTGGGCGATGCGATCGAATTCCATCGTCCCGAAGGCGGGATGTTCGTGTGGGCGCGGATCGGCGCGGTGTCGTCGGACGTGCTGCTGCAACAGGCGATCGCGAACAAGATCGTGTTCGTGCCGGGCAAGGCGTTCTTCGCGGACAACGTCGACGCGGCCTCGCTGCGCCTGTCGTTCGCCGCGCCCGACGTCGACGCGATCCGGGAAGGCGTTGCGCGCCTCGTGCGCGCGTATGGTGCGGCGCTGGCCGCGTGAGGAGACACCGACATGACTATCACCGTCAACGACACCGTATCGATGGGCGCAGCGCCGGGCGCGGGCGATAACCGGCCGGTTGCGCACCGGTCGTCGCAGATTAGCGCCGGGCCGCAGTATGTGGCCGACGTGCTCGGCCGCTTCGGCGCGGAGCCGGCGGCCGACCTCGGCGACGCGGCACCGGTCGTACTCGGCTACAACTGAGCCGCCCGGCGACGGCCGGCGCGTCGCACGCGTGCCGTCGCCGCGGCAAACGGTTAAGCTGGCGCGATCGCAACCCGCACGATCACCGCTTCGTCATGCCCGACTCCCCTTCCGAATCACTCGCGCAAACCTACGAGCGCCTGTGGTCCTGCCTCGAATCCGGCGTGAGTGCGCAGCGTTCGCCGTTCACGATGCTGCAGGCCGCGACGCTCGGTGTCGACGGCGCGCCGAAGGTGCGCACGATCGTGTTGCGTCAGGTGAGCCGCGCCGATCGCGTGCTGTCGTTTCATACCGACGCGCGTTCGGAGAAGGTCGCGGAGCTGCGCCGCGATCCACGCGTCGCGCTCGTCGCCAACGATCTCGATGCGCTCGTGCAGATTCGCGTGGAAGGTGTGGCATCGATCTGCGACGACGAAGCGCAACGGCGCGCGGTCTGGCAAGCGAGCCGGCCGCATACGCTGCTGCTGTATCGCGCTCCGTTGCCGCCGGGTACGCCGGTTGCGTCGCCGGAAGCCGCGCATGTCGACAGCGCCGCCTCAACCGGCGACGGCTACGACAACTTCTGCCTGCTCCACGTGACCGTGACGCGCATCGACTGGCTCGAACTCGCGCGCGCCGGCCATCGCCGCGCGGTATTGGACCTGCACGAAGGCGGCTACGAAGGCCGCTGGGTCGCGCCCTGACGCTGCCGAAGCCCGCTCAAGGGCGCCCGTCCGACACGGCCTGCGTGGCCATCCATTCGCGCATCACGACGATCGCATCGTCGTCGCGCCGCTCGGCCGGATACACGAGATAGAACCCCACCGACAGCGGAAACGCGAAGTCGAACGGCTTGCACAGCCTGCCCGCGGCGATGTCGCGCTCGACCAGCGGATCGGTGGCGAGGGCGATGCCCTGGCCGGCGACGGCCGCATCGATCGCGAGCGACGTCTGGTTGAAGCGCAGCCCCTTGTGCGGATCGATGTCGACAGGCTCGGGCATCGCGGCGAGGAACTCGGGCCACAGGTCGTGCGCGTCGTGCAGCAGCACGTGGCCGGCGAGCGCGCGCGGCGACGCGGGCGCAGCCAGCAGCGCGGGGCTGCACACGGCGCACACGTCGAGCGGAAACAGCGCATGCGTGGCGAGATGCTTGCCGAACGGCGGCTTGCCGTAACGGATCGCGAGATCGACGCCGTCGTGGCGGAATGTCGCGATCTGCGGGTCGGCGATCACGCGCACGTCGTAGTCGGGATGCGCTTCGGTGAACTGCGCAAGCCGCGGGATCAGCCATTTCGACGCAAACGACGGCGTCGTGCTGATCGTCAGCGCCGCGCGCCGCTTCACGAGCTTGTCGGTCGCGTCGGCAATCGCATGCAGCGCGCGCTGCACGTCGGAGAAATACGCGGCGCCGTCGTGCGTCAGCGCGAGGCCGCGCGGCAGGCGTTCGAACAGCTTCAGGCCGAGCACGTCCTCGAGGTGGCGCACCTGCTGCGCGACGGCGCCCTGCGTGACGCCGATCTCGTCGGCGGCGGCGCGGAAATTGAGGTGTCGCGCGGACACTTCGAACGCGCGAAGCGCATTCAGCGGCGGCAGGCGGGAGGGGCGAGGCGGCATCGTCAGGCTGTAGAAAAACTATCGGCTGGAGCCAGAAATACTGGTTCGACAGTCGTGATGGATACGCCTACATTACCACCATGGCGCGCCGAACGGCGGCTGCGCGGCGGCAGGATTCGAACGAGGAGCACATCGTGACTGTAGAAAAAGTAGCGTTGATCACGGCGGCAGGCAAGGGCATGGGCGCGGCGATCGCGCGCGAACTGGCGGCGACGGGCTATCGCGTCGCGCTGATGTCGCCGTCGGGCAGCGCGGTGGCGCTCGGCGAGGAACTGGGCGGGTTCGGCATCCAGGGCTCGGTGACGGAGGAAGCCGACATCGACCGGCTCGTGCAGGAAACGGTGGCGCGCTACGGTCGCATCGATGCGGTCGTGAACAACACCGGGCACCCGCCGAAAGGCGATCTGCTGGCGATCACCGACGACAACTGGCACGCGGGGCTCGACCTGATCCTGCTGAACGTGGTGCGCGTGATGCGCCGCGTGACGCCGATCTTCCAGAAGCAGGGCGGCGGCGCGGTGGTCAACATCTCGAGTTTCGCGGCGGATGCGCCCGAGCAGCCGATGCCCGTTTCGTCGGCATTGCGCGCGGCGCTGAGCGCGTGGACGCGGCTTTACGCGGAACGCTATGCGGCCGAGAACATCCGGATGAACGCGGTGCTGCCGGGCTTCATCGACAGCTGGCCGGAAACGCCGGAGATCGTCGCGCGCATTCCGGCCGGCCGCTTCGGCAAGACCGGCGAGATCGCGAAGACGGTCGCGTTCCTGCTGTCGGACGGCGCGGGCTACATCACCGGCCAGAACATTCGCGTCGACGGCGCGATCGTCAAGGCGCTCTGAGCGTCGCGCCGGCGGGCGGCCGCAGAGGCCGGGCCGCTCGCCGTGCAGCCGCTACAAACGCGTACAAATCAGACAAATACGGGATACATCAGACCTTTCAAATGGGCGACGCCGCGTGACGCGGGCGCGCCGGATTGAAAGCCCGGGCGCATTGCCCGCGCGCGCGGCATGTTCACTTTCCACTTCACGAAAGGAGATGCCGAACGATGTCTTCCACACCGTTTTCCCCGATGCGTCGCCACCTGCTGGCCGCCTCCGTGGCCGCCGGGGTCTCGGCGATGCTGCCCACCGCGCTGCATGCGGCGACCGGCGCGAGCGGCATACGCCCGTTCACCGCGCACATTCCCGATGACGCCGTGGCCGACCTGCGCCGCCGCATTGCCGCGACGCGCTGGCCGGGCCGCGAGACCGTCGCCGACGAATCGCAAGGCGTGCGGCTTGCCCGCATGCAGGCGTTGCTGCGTTACTGGGGCACCGACTACGACTGGCGCAAGGGCGAGGCGCGCCTGAACGGTTTCCCGATGTTCATTACGGAAATCGACGGGCTCGACATTCATTTCATTCACGTGCGATCGCGGCACGAGAACGCGATGCCGATGATCATGACGCACGGCTGGCCGGGCTCGATCTTCGAGTTGCTGAAGGCGATCGGCCCGCTGACCGATCCGACCGCGCATGGCGCGAACGCGGACGATGCGTTTCACGTCGTCGTGCCGTCGTTGCCGGGCTTCGGCTTCTCGGGCCGGCCGACGCAGACCGGCTGGGGTTCCGATCACATCGCGCGCGCATGGGGCGAGCTGATGGCGCGGCTCGGCTATACGCGCTTCGTGTCGCAGGGCGGCGACTGCGGCTCGGTGATCTCGCACCGGATGGCGATGCAGCGCGTGCAGGGCCTGGCCGGGATTCACGTGAACATGCCGGCGACGGTGCCGCCGGATATCGCGACGCTGCTCGCGACCGATGCGCCCGCGCCGGCTTCACTGTCGCCGAAGGAGAAGGCCGCGTACGAGAAGCTCGCGACGTTCTATCGCGACAACTGCGGCTACTCGGCGATGATGGTCACGCGCCCGCAGACGGTCGGCTATGCGCTCGCCGATTCGCCTTCGGGTCAGGCTGCGTGGATGTACGACAAGATCTCGCAGTGGACGTACAGCGGCGGCGTGCCCGAACGTTCGATTCCGCGCGACGAGATTCTCGACGACATTTCGTTGTACTGGCTGACGAACACCGCGACGTCCGCCGCGCAAATCTATTGGGAGGATCACTCGAATAACTTCAACGCGGTGGATATCTCGCTGCCGGCCGCGATCACGGTGTTTCCGGGCGAGATCTACCAGGCGCCGCGCAGCTGGGCGGAGCGCAGTTATCACAACCTGATCTACTTCAACGAAGTCGACAAGGGCGGCCATTTCGCGGCATGGGAGGAACCGGAATTATTTGCGCGTGAAGTGCGTGCCGGGTTCCGGCCGTTGCGGCGCGTGTAAGCGAGGGGGAGTGGCGAACGCGGGCGGGTAGTCATGCGGCCTGCGTTCGTTTCTGTTTTATCGCGGAAACGGTGGTTACTTTATTTCTGCCTGCAGAAGTAACACGCGTTTTCGTACACGATTGAATGACATATCGATGAAATCCATCCTGCCGGATCGAAACAATCCATCGTAATTATCTGATTTAAAAGCGATTTTGATAAAAATCAACAATATATCGCATGAATCGTCTGATGGTTTGAAACCCTCAATACAATGATTCGCGGCAGAAAGGCCAATCGGCCCTTTCACGGTTTCGCCCGGTGAAAAAATACGATCCGAGGTTTCGCGATGACGAATAACGACGTGCGCGAGTCGCGCGCGCCTGGCAATGGCATGCGGTCGCTTGAAGGCAAAAGAGGCATCGTCGTCGGCTTGGCGAACGAGCAGAGCATCGCCTGGGGATGTGCGCGCGCCTTTCATGCAGCGGGGGCCGAGCTGGCCGTGACCTGGCAATCCGACCGCGCATTGCCGTACGTCGAGCCGCTGCTGGAGCAGTTGAAGCCGGCGATCGCGATGCCGCTCGATGTCAGCCGGACCGACCAGATGCGCGAAGTGTTCGACACGATCGGCGAGCAGTGGGGCGGCCTCGATTTTCTGCTGCATGCCGTTGCCTATGCACCGAGGGCCGACCTGCACGGGCGGGTCGTCGACAGTTCGCCGGAAGGGTTCGCACTCGCGATGGATACCTCCTGCCACTCGTTCATCAGGATGGCGAAGCTTGCCGAGCCGTTGATGAGGTCCGGCGGCAGCCTGATGGCGATGACCTATATCGGCGCCGACCAGGTCATCGCCGAGTACGGCGTGATGGGGCCGGTCAAGGCGGCGCTGGAGGCCGCCGTTCGCTACTTGGCCGTCGAGCTGGGGCCGGCAGGCATCCGCGTGCATGCGGTTTCGCCCGGTGCATTGCCCACGCGAGCGGCCTCCGGGCTGCCGAACTTCGATCACCTGCTCGACGACACCGCACAGCGTGCGCCATTGCGCCGGCCGCTCGACATCGACGACGTCGGCGCGCTGTGCACCTTTCTCGCCAGCGATGCCGCACGCGCGATGACCGGCGGCGTTCACTACATCGACGCGGGGATGCACGTGCTCGGCTGACGCGAGACGGCCGCTCCCGGAATGCGTCGGGATTCACCTTGCCCTCTGGAGAACAGTGTTATGGATGCTGCCACGCAACTGGCGCGCAGTCATGAGATCGCCGCGGAAATTGTCCACGTCCTGCAAAAGCGCACGCAGCACGCGCTGGAGCAGTACGGGAAGCGGTTGAGCGAAGCATTCGACGGCAGCGACAGCCTCAGTCACGACCCGGGCGCCGCGCCCTTCACCACAGCGCTCTCGCCGTTGAGCGCATGGCACTACGCGGTCGACGCCGTCCAGCGCTCGCTGCTGTTCTGGAACACGCTGCGCGAGCGCGGCACGCAATACGTCGAGCGCGCGGGCCAGGGGCTCAAGCCGGTGCTGCATTTCGACTACGACGTCGTGCTCGATGGCCGGCAGTTCGAACGGCCCGTCAATTACGCGCTCGTTCACATCCAGCCGCCTGACGGCGTGATCGTCGACGCCGCCAAGCGGCCTTACCTGATCATCGATCCGCGCGCGGGGCACGGCCCCGGTATTGGCGGCTTCAAGGACGATTCGCAGGTCGGCGTGGCGTTGCGCGCGGGGCATCCCGTGTACTTCGTCGTGTTCTTCCAGGAACCCGAGCCCGGGCAGACGCTGCTCGACGTGTGTGCGGCGGAACAGGCGTTCGTCCGGAAAGTGCGGGCGCTGCATCCGGACAGCCTCAAGCCGGCCATCGTCGGCAACTGCCAGGGCGGCTGGGCCGCAATGATGCTCGCGAGCTCGTCGGCGGACGATACGGGCCCGATCGTCATCAACGGCGCCCCGATGTCGTACTGGAGCGGCGCGTGGAGCGAAGGGCCCGGCGACAATCCGATGCGCTATGCCGGCGGGCTGCTCGGCGGCACCTGGCTCGCGTCGTTCTCGTCGGACCTCGGCAACGGCAAGTTCGACGGCGCGTATCTCGTGCAGAACTTCGAGAACCTGAACCCGGCGAACACGTTGTGGGACAAGTATTACCACGTGTACGACAACATAGACACAGAACCGCCACGCTTCCTCGAGTTCGAGCGCTGGTGGGGCGGCTACTACCTGATGAACCGCGAAGAGATCGAATGGATCACGCGCAACCTGTTCATCGGCAACAAGCTCTGGTCCGGCGACGTGCGGGACGGAGCGGGCAAGGCGTTCGACCTGCGCGAGATCCGATCGCCGATCATCCTGTTCGCGTCGATGGGCGACAACATCACGCCGCCGCAGCAGGCGTTCAACTGGGTCGCGGACATCTACGGCAGCACGGAGGAGATCAAGTCGCGCGGTCAGGTGATCATCGGATTGATGGAAGAGGATGTCGGGCATCTCGGCATCTTCGTGTCGGGCAAGGTCGCGAAGAAGGAGCACGCACAGATCGTCAGCGTCCTGGATGCCGTCGAAACGCTGCCGCCCGGCCTCTATGCGATGTCGATCGAGGAAGTGAAAGGCGCCGACGGGAAAGTTGCCTACGAGGTCACCTTCGCCGAGCACCGTCTCGAAGAGATCGCGCAACACTTCAATCGCTTCGGGCGCAAGGACGAGCATGCGTTCGAGGCCGTCGCCGAGCTGTCCGAATTCACGCAGCGCGCCTATGAACTGTTCCTGCAGCCGTTCGTGCAGCAGGCGTCGAACGAAACCACGGCGCGCCTGCTGCGCGATTTTCATCCGCTGCGCTTTCAGCGCTGGGCATTTTCGGACCTGAATCCATGGCTTGGCTGGCTGAAGCCGGCTGCCGACACGGTCAAGGCGAACCGCCAGCCCGGCGACGATATCGAGCCGTGGCGCAAGCTCGAACGTCGCGGTTCGGACATCGTCAGCGCGTCGCTCGATTTTTTCCGTGCGATGCGCGATGCGAGCACCGAGTCGCTGTTTTTCACGATGTACACGCAGCCCTTCATGCTGCATTTCGCGGAACAGTATTGTGACCGTCATGCCGCTTCGCCGGTGGCGACGGACCCGCGCGACTTGCCGTTCGTGAAGGACGCGCTCGCGTCGATCGACCAGGGTGGCTACACCGAAGCGGTTGCGCGCGCAGCGTTTCTGCTCGAACGCAGCGGCGAACCGTTTCCGCTGGCGAAGCTGGCGACCGAGCGTGAACTCGCCGAAACCTACGCCGAGTATCTGCCGGACCTGCCGCCCGACCAGTGGCGGCGCATCTACGGCGAACAGGAAATCATCGCGACCTACGAGCCGCAGCAGGCCGTCGCCACGCTGCCGGCCCTGCTGGCCCGGCCGGAGGACCGCCAGCGGCTGCTGACGTTGCTGGACAAGTTGCTGGGCGATCCGCGCGTGCAGAGCGCGTCGGTGTGCGAGCAACAGTGGGTGGCCCTGCAACGCATCCGCGCGGTGCTGGGTGCGTCGCCCGCGAAGCGGCCGGCCAAGGGGCCGGTGGCGGCCCTCGATCATGTGCAGTGACGGACAGCCAGGAACCGCGATGGAAAACAGACACGAGAAATATCTCCGCCTCATCGAACACTGCTGGACGCTGGCGCCGATGCCGACGGCCGTCGCGCACCCGTGCGATCGAAGCGCGCTCGAGGGGGCGCTGGAGGCGGCGCGCAAGGGGCTGATCGAACCGGTCCTGGTCGGCCCGCGTGCCCGTATCGAAGCGACCGCCGCGGCGTGCGGGCTGTCGATCAGCGATTACGAGATCGTCGATGCGCCGTACAGCGAGGCTTCGGCAGCCGCTGCGGTGCGGCTCGTCCGCGACGGGCGGGCGGCCGCGCTGATGAAGGGCAGCTTGCACACCGACGAGCTCATGGCCGAAGTGGTGCGTCACGATGCCGGATTGCGCACGGGCCGGCGCATCAGCCATTGCTTCGTGATGGACGTGCCGGCGCATGCCGATCCGCTGATCGTGACCGACGCGGCGATCAATATCGCGCCGACGCTCGAGGACAAGGTCGACATCCTGCAGAACGCGATCGATCTTGCGCATGCGCTGGCCTTTCCGCAGGTGCGCGTGGCGATCCTGTCGGCGATGGAGACGGTCAACCCGAAAGTGCCGTCGACGCTCGAAGCCGCCGCGCTGTGCAAGATGGTGGACCGACGGCAGATTACCGGCGCGCTCGTCGACGGCCCGCTCGCGCTCGACAACGCGATCGATCCCGAGGCCGCGCGCATCAAGCAGATCGATTCGCCGGTGGCCGGGCAGGCGAACGTGCTGATGGTGCCGGACCTCGAAGCAGGCAACATGCTCGCCAAGAGCCTGTCGTTCCTGGCCGGCGCGGACGCGGCGGGGATCGTGCTCGGCGCGCGCGTGCCGATCATCCTGACGAGTCGCGCCGATTCGTTGATCACCCGGCTGGCTTCATGCGCGGTCGCGATGCTCGTCGCGAACGTGCGGCGTGAAGCGGCCACGCGCGCGGGGTGATGCCATGGCAGACGTGATTCTGGTGTTGAATGCCGGCTCGTCGAGCATCAAGTTTTCCGCATTCGACGTGCAGGGCGACACGCTCGGGCTGATCGTGCACGGCCAGGTCGACGGTCTTTACACGGCCACCGCGCACTTCAGCGCCGTCGACCATCACGGGGAACAGCACGAGCAGCAATGGGCCGGCGGCGAGGCGTTCGGCCATCACGAAGGGCTCGAGCAGATCGCCGCGTTCCTGGAGGCTCACCAGGAAGGGCATCGTCTCGCGGCGGTGGGCCATCGCGTCGTGCATGGCGGGCAACGCTTCAGCGGCCCGGTGCGCGTCACGCCCGAGATCGTGGCCGAACTGGAAAAGCTCACGCCGCTCGCGCCGTTGCATCAACCGCACAACCTGACGCCGATTCGCATCCTCGAAGCGGTGCAGCCCGGTATCGAGCAGGTGGCCTGTTTCGACACGGCATTCCACCGCACGCAGCCCGCGGTGACCCAGGCGTTCGCGCTGCCCGAGTCGATCACCAGCCGGGGCGTGCGCCGCTACGGCTTCCATGGGCTCTCGTACGAGTACATCGCGAGCGTGCTGCCCGACGTCGCGCCACAGGCGGCGCGCGGGCGCACGGTGGTCGCCCACCTCGGCAACGGTGCGAGCATGTGCGCGCTCGTTGCAGGCAAGAGCGTCGCGAGCACGATGGGGTTCACCGCCGTCGACGGGCTGCCGATGGGCACGCGCTGCGGCAACCTGGACCCGGGCGTCGTGCTCTTCCTGATGGAAGAACTCGGGATGGACGTGCGCGCCGTCGAGGATCTGATCTACCGGCGCTCCGGGTTGCTCGGGGTGTCCGGCCTGTCGAGCGACATGCGCACGCTGCTCGCGAGCGACGATCCGCATGCGCGCTTCGCGATCGAGCTATACATCTACCGCATCGCGCGCGAACTCGGGTCGCTCGCCGCCGCCATGGAAGGCATCGACGCGATCGTTTTCACCGCGGGGATCGGCGAGCACGCGCCGGCGATTCGCGAAGGGGTGATGCGCCGCGCGGCCTGGCTCGGCGTCGAGATCGACGTCGACGCGAACCATGCCGGCGGCCCGCAGGTCACGACGGCGTCGAGTCGCGTGCCGGCGTGGGTGATCCCGACCAACGAAGAACTGATGATCGCGCACCATACGCGCCGGCTGATCCGGTGACGGCGGTCGAATCAAGAAAGGAGGCGTCATGGCCGAACTGTTGCTGATCAATGTCGAAGAACACGCACGCGACGACGAGGTCGGCGCGTTCCTGACCCGGTATGGATTCCCGCTGTTCGATTCGATCGAGCGGGTGCCGGCCGGGATTGGCAACCCGATCGCGCTGCTCAGGTTCAGTACGCTGTCGTCGGTGGCGCTCTACACGCTGCGCGCGCGGATCGATCACCTGTCGTGGCGGGGACGGTCGATTCGCGCGCATATCCTGCCGGATCGGAAGGTGTGAGCGGCTTCTCGCATCCGCGTGGTTGAAGGGGGGAATGCGGGCCGATTCCCCGAAAATGCGCCTCTCCAGCCCGATTTTTGAATCCCCGTGTGTCGTGTTCGCGCACAGATACGTTGGGATACAAAGCCTCCAGGCGGTTCGGATATAAATCCGGTGAAGCGATTCACACGGCAGCGCAGCGCCGGCTCCGCCGCCGCGAACGCCGATTCCCGAGCGCCCCTGTGCGCCGCGGGCCCCCTTCCTTAGCGATCGACACTGGAGAACGAGTCATGCCTGAAACCGTGAACACCCGCCGCCGCCTGATCCTCGGTACGACGCTCGCAAGCCTGAGCCTCGCCGACCTCGGCTTCGGCGCCCTGGCGCATGCGCAGTCGGCGCCCGATGCTGCGCCCGCAAAGCGCACGGCCGGCGTCGCGTCGCTGGGCACGATCCACCAGATCGACGCGGGCGTGCTCAACGTCGGGTATGCGGACCTCGGGCCGAAGAACGGCCCCGTCGTGTTCCTGCTGCACGGCTGGCCGTACGACATCTACAGCTACGCGGAAGTCGCGCCGCTGCTCGTCGCGGCCGGCTATCGCGTGATCGTGCCGTACCTGCGCGGCTACGGGTCGACGACGTTCCGCTCGGCCGACACGGTGCGCAACGGCCAGCAGGCCGTGACGGCCGTCGACATCATCGCGCTGATGGATGCGCTCAAGATCGACCGCGCGGTGTTCGGCGGCTACGACTGGGGTGCGCGCACGGCCGACATCATCGCGGCGCTGTGGCCGCAGCGCGTGAAGGCGCTGGTATCGGTGAGCGGCTACCTGATCGGCAGCCAGGCGGCGAACGCCAAGCCGCTGCCGCCGCAGGCCGAGTTCCAGTGGTGGTATCAGTTCTACTTCACGACCGAGCGCGGCGTGCTGGGCTACACGGCGAACCGCGATGCGTTCAACAAGCTGATCTGGCAGCTCGCATCGCCGAAGTGGCAGTTCTCCGACGAAACCTATGCACGCTCGGCCGCGTCGTTCCAGAACCCCGATCACGTGGCGGTCGTGATCCACAACTATCGCTGGCGCCTCGGGCTCGCGAAGGGCGAGGCGCAGTACGACGACATCGAGCGGCGTCTCGCAGCCGCCCCCGCGATCACCGTGCCGACGATCACGATGGAAGGCGACGCGAACGGCGCGCCGCATCCGGAACCGGCCGCGTACGCGAAGAAGTTCACGGGCAAGTACCAGCACCGGACGATTTCCGGCGGTATCGGCCACAACCTGCCGCAGGAAGCACCGCAGGCGTTCGCGGATGCGATCCTGCAAGTGGAGCATCTGTGATGCGGGCGCGCGTGGGTACGGTCCGTCGCGGCGCGCGCCGTGCGTTCGTCGCGGGTGTGCTGCTGGCCGGTGCGTGGTCGGCGAGCGGCCCGGCCGCATTCGCGGAGCAGCCGAAGCCGGCCGCCGCCGCTTCGCCGATCTATGGCGTGACGATCCCGCCCGGCTACCGGAAGTGGGAGATGGTGGCGCCGGCCGAGGAAGCCGCACCACTCGATGAACTGCGCGTGGTGCTCGGCAACCCCGTCGCGATCCGTGCGCTCGAACAGGCGACGCTACCGTTCCCGGACGGGACGATTCTCGTGAAGCTCGCGTACAAGCGCAAGCAATCCGACGAGTTCGCGCCGGCGACGGTGCCGGGCCAGGCGACGACCGTGCAGGTGATGGTGAAGGACTCGCGCCGCTATGCGTCGACGGGCGGCTGGGGTTTCGGACGCTTCATCAACGGCGTGCCGGCCGATATCGGCCAGCATCAGACGTGCTTTGCGTGCCATCAGGCGCGTGTGAAGAACCACGACTACGTGTTCACGCGGCTTGCGCCGTGACGTGCGTGGTGTGACGGGTTCGACGGAAAGGCGTGCCATGCGTGGCACGCCTTTTTTCATGGTGGGTGGGTTTGGGGGTAGCCCATCGGCAGACGGGCCGTGAACGATGCGGCAGCCCGGCTTGTATCGCACTGTATCTGCGGCCGTTCCTGAAAAACTGGCATGCAGAAAGCCCCGGTTTCGGAAACATGGCAGATACGTGCGCGGGTTCTACTGTCGACATGCAGGAAACGTTCGATGCCAGGCGATCTGGATCGGATGCCGAATGATCGACTGACCTACCTCTCTCAAGGAGAACCATCATGAAAGCCGCTCGAATCCTCGCCGTTGCCGTCCTCGCTGCCATTCCCGCCTTGTCGTTCGCCGATACCGGCCACGGCCTCACGCGCGCCGACGTGCGCGCCGATCTCGTCCGCCTGGAGAAGGCCGGCTACAGCCCGGCCAGCAGCGAAGCGAACTACCCGAACGATATCGCGGCCGCGGAGAACGCCGTCGCCGCGCAGCAGGTCGCGCGTTCCGACCAGAACGGCCCGTCGAAATCGCAAGGCGACAACGTGGCCGATGCGTCGACGCCTGCCAGCCATCACGATGCCGCTCAATCGCGCTCCGCACGGAATGCCGCCGACGACCTGTACGCGCATTCGTGATTTGCTGCCGCGCTCGCCGCAGGCGGGCGCGGCCACCACTGCAGCACTACATGTGAAAAACACAACAGAGCAAGGAGCATGACGATGGCCGGTTTGATGAAACGCGTTCTGGTGTCCGCCGCGGTGATCGGCGGATTGTTCGGTGCGGTGGCGGCACAGGCCGCGCCGAAAGAAGATCTGAAGGGCACGAACGTCGTGCTCGTGCACGGCGCGTTCGCCGACGGGTCGAGCTGGAACCGCGTGATTCCGCTGCTCGAGGCGCGCGGGCTGCACGTGGTGTCGGTGCAGAATCCGCTGAGCTCGCTCGCCGACGATGCGGCCGCAACGAAGCGTACAGTCGACGAACAGAAGGGGCCGGTCGTGCTGGTCGGCCATTCGTGGGCCGGCGTCGTGATCAGCGAGGCGGGCAACAACGACAAGGTGAAGTCGCTCGTGTACGTCGCCGCGTTCGCGCCCGACAACGGCCAGTCGATCGCCGACGTCACGCAGGGGCTGCCGGCGCCCGCGTGGGCCGGTGAGCTGCGCAAGGACGCGGGCGGTTTCGCGACGCTGTCGGACAAGGCGATCGCACAGGATTTCGCGCCCGACCTGCCGCCCGCGCAGCAGCGCCTCGTTGCGGCAACCCAGGGGCCGTGGTATAGCGGTTGCATCTCGGAGAAGGTCACGCAGGCCGCGTGGCATGCGAAGCCGTCGACGTTCGTCGTCGCGACGCAGGACAAGATGATCGACCCGACGCTGCAGGAAGCGATGGCGAAGCGGATCGGTGCGACGGTCACGCGCGTGAACGGCAGCCATGTGTCGATGCTGAGCCAGCCGAAGGCCGTGGCCGACGCGATCATCGCGGCGGCCGAACGCGCGAAGCAGGATACGCAGTGAGTGAACGCGGCGCCGCGCTTTCGTGGGGAAGCGCGGCGCCATGAGTGAGTGTGATGTCCTTCCACAAGGAGAAGTCATGACGGAACTCTGGCAACTGCCCGCAACCGAACTCGCGAAACGCGTGCGGCATCGTGACGTGTCCGCGCGCGAAGTGGCCGATGCGGTGCTCGATCGTCTCGATGCAGTGAATCCGGCGATCAACGCGGTGATTGAACACCGGCCCGACGATGTCCGGCGGCAGGCCGACGAAGTCGATCGCGCGATCGCGCGCGGCGACGATCCGGGGCCGCTCGCAGGCGTGCCCGTGACCGTGAAGATCAACGTCGACCAGGCGGAATTCGCGACGACCAACGGCACGCGCCTGCAGGAGAACCTGATCGCGCACGCCGACAGCCCGGTGGTCAGCAACATCAGAAAGGCCGGCGGAATCCTGCTCGGCCGCACCAATTCGCCGACGTTCGCGTTGCGCTGGTTCACGTCGAATCTCGTGCATGGCCACACGCGTAATCCGCGCCATCCGTCGCTGACGCCGGGCGGATCGAGTGGCGGCGCGGCGGCAGCCGTGGCCGCCGGGATCGGCCCGCTTGCCGTCGGCACCGACATCGGCGGCTCGGTGCGTTATCCGGCCTACGCGTGCGGTGTGCACGGCATTCGTCCGTCGCTCGGACGCGTGCCGGCGTTCAATGTGTCATCGCCCGAGCGGGCGATCGGCGCGCAGCTGATGTCGACGGCGGGGCCGATTGCACGCACGATCGACGATCTCTCGCTCGCGCTGCGTGCGTTCGCCGCGCCGGACCCGCGCGACCCGTGGCACGTGGCGGTGCCGTTCGACGGGCGCGAGGTGCCGAAGCGCGCGGCACTGTGCGTGCGGCCGGGGGGCTTGCAGGTCGTGCCCGAGGTCGAGGCCGCATTGCGCGATGCCGCACGGCGGTTGATCGATGCCGGCTGGACCGTCGACGAGATCGACGACACACCGCCGATGCGCGAGGCGGCACTGTTGCAGGAGCAACTCTGGCTCGGTGATGGCTTCGACGCGTTGACGAACGCGGTCGTGAAAGACGGCGATCCGGGCGCGGCTGCCGTGGTCGACGCGGTGCGCGGCAAGGTGCGCGACCTGCCGGCCGACGTAATCAGCCGCGCGCTCGTCCGGCGCACGACGCTGACGCGGCAGTGGCGGCTGTTTCTCGACGCGTATGCGGTCGTGTTGCTGCCGGTGTCGTCGGAGCTGCCGTTCCCGGACGATCTCGACCGGCAGGGGCCGGACGGGTTCGATCGCGTGTGGGAGGCGCAGCTCACGTTGCGCGCGCTGCCGGCGATGGGGCTGCCGGGGTTGGCCGTCACGACGGCGCTCGTGAATGGCGTGCCGGTCGGCGTGCAGGTGGTTGCCGCGCATCATCGCGAGGATCTGTGCCTGCTCGCGGGGCGCGATATCGAAGCGCGCGGCGTGCCGGTCGCGCCGGTTGACCCGGTGGTGTGACGCGCTGAAGCGTGAGTGCATCGGCGATGCCCGTCCGGCGTCGTGTCGATGCATTCCGACCACCCGCCTGATTTCCTGAGTCGTCCATGCATGCACGCCCGTGCATGCATGCCATTTCGGATTCCATTGCAACGCGCCGCACGCCGCGTTGATCGGCTCCCGCGATACCTTTCAAAGTCCTTCGATGCGTGACATCGAACGGCCACCCACCTTCCCGTCCTGCTCGCCGGCGAGCCCATCCCGATAGCGCACGTCTGCTATTGCATTTCTCGCGCCGCTGATTAGGAAATGAATTTTTATTGGTTCTGCTTGCTCTTCCTCGCTCGCATAGTGGCGCTGACGGCTATAGACAGCACGCAAGCTGCAACGGCCGCATTCCCGGTGTTTTTTGATCATACGAATCAACGAAAACAAGGAAGTGTCATGACGGTTGCATTGGAAGAACGAACCGCTGCGCAGCAGGCGCTCGAAGACGCGCGCGCGGCGGCTACGGCGGCCGGCACGCCCTATGCGGGCGGCGTCGCGCCGGAAGCCGCGTGGGCGCTGTTCTCCGCCGGCGACGCATTGCTGGTGGACGTACGCACGGCCGAGGAACGGAAATTCGTCGGCCACGTGCCGGAGTCGTTGCATGTGCCGTGGGCAACGGGTACGAGCCTGACACGCAACCCGCGCTTCGTGCGCGAACTGGAAGCAAAGACCGGCAAGACAGCTGTCGTGTTGCTGTTGTGCCGCAGCGGCAATCGGTCGGCGCAGGCGGCCGAAGCCGCGACGAAGGGGGGCTTTACGCAGGTATTCAACGTGCTCGAAGGATTCGAGGGCGACCTCGACGAGCGGCAGCATCGCGGCGGCAGCAATGGCTGGCGTTTTCGCGGCCTGCCGTGGGCACAGGACTGATTCACGGCCGTTACGGGAGAAAGCAGCATGGCCGCATTCGACATCGACGACATCGTTCAATCGCTGCAAAGCGTGCGCCGCGCATGGCGCGAGAAGCAGCGGCGCTCGCTCGAACCGGGCGGGCGCGACCTGCCGGCGCGCGAGGCGCTCGCGCAGATCATCGGCGCGCTGAAAGGCGTGCTGTTCCCGATGCGGCTCGGGCCGCCCGACCTGCGCCAGGAGAGCGAGAACTTCCACGTGGCCCATGCGCTCGACGCGGCGCTGAATGCGCTGCTCGCGCAGGTGAAACTCGAATTGCGCTACGCGGCGCGACAGCGCAATGCCGACGGGCCGGTCGACAACGTCGATGACGTTGCATCGACGGCCGTGCAGGCTTTCGCTGCGCGCTTGCCCGAGATTCGCCGGCTGCTCGACAGCGACGTGCTGGCCGCGTTCCACGGCGATCCGGCGGCCGGCAGCGTCGACGAGGTGCTGCTGTGCTACCCGGGCATCCTCGCGATGATCCACCACCGGCTCGCGCACGAACTGTACGGGCTCGGCCTGCCGCTGCTCGCGCGGATCATCGCCGAGCAGGCGCATGCGGAAACGGGCATCGACATTCATCCGGGCGCCCGCATCGGCGCGGGCTTCTTCATCGATCACGGCACGGGCGTCGTGATCGGCGAAACGGCGATCATCGGCGAGCGCGTGCGCGTGTACCAGGCCGTCACGCTCGGTGCGAAGCGCTTTCCGCGCGATGCGGCAGGCCATCTGGAGAAAGGGCTCGCACGCCATCCGATCGTCGAGGACGACGTGGTGATCTATGCGGGCGCAACGATCCTCGGCCGCGTGACGATCGGGCGCGGCGCGGTGATCGGCGGCAACGTGTGGCTCACGCAGGACGTGCCGGCCGGCGCGAACATCACGCAGGCCGTGCTGCGCAGCGAAGCGAATACCGCGCCGCGCGCGGCGGCGCGCGTCGCCTAGGAGGCGCGATGAGCGACCTCATCCATCACTTCGGCGCCAACGTGCGCAAGCTGCGCGAAGCGCGCACGTGGTCGCAGGAGCAGCTGGCCGAGCATGCGGGGCTGAACCGCTCGTATGTCGGCGAGATCGAGCGCGGCGAGGCGATCGCATCGATCGTCACCGCAGACAAGATCGCGCGCGCGTTCGACGTGTCGATCTCGACGCTGCTGCCGGGCGCGTACGTCACCTGAGGCTGCCCCGTTCCGTTTCCCTTTCGGTTGCACGCGACATGACGGCTATAGCATGTTGAGCCGGCAGGGGCGTGCTTCCGATAATCACCGAGCGTCATAAGCAATCCCGTTTTTCATCTAAAGAACCCGGAGCCATACATGTCGACCGTTGCAAGCGGCACGGCCGCGCTGAGCGATCACGCCGCCCGCCAACTAGCGAACGCTACCAAGACCGTCCCCCAGCTTTCCACGATCACGCCGCGCTGGCTGACCCACCTGCTGCAATGGGTGCCGGTCGAGGCCGGCATCTATCGGCTGAACCAGGTGAAGAACCCGGAAGCCGTGCGTGCCGCGTGCACGCAGCTCGAGGACGAAAGCGTGCTGCCGCAGACCTTCGTGCCGTACGAGGAACAGCCGCGCGAGTATTTCCTGAACGCGGTGAGCACGGTGCTCGACGTGCATACGCGGATCTCCGATCTTTACAGCAGTCCTCATGACCAGATCAAGGAACAGCTGCGCCTGACGATCGAGACGATCAAGGAGCTGCAGGAAAGCCAGCTGATCAACAACCCCGACTACGGGCTGCTGGCCAACGTGACCGACGACCAGCGGATCTTCCCGCTGACGGGCGCGCCGACGCCGGACGATCTCGACGAACTGCTGACCAAGGTGTGGAAGGAGCCCGCGTTCTTCCTCACGCACCCGCTAGCGATCGCCGCGTTCGGCCGCGAATGCACGCGGCGCGGCGTGCCGCCGCCGACGGTCAGCCTGTTCGGCTCGCAGTTCCTCACGTGGCGCGGCATTCCGCTGATTCCGTCGGACAAGGTGCCGGTCGCGGACGGCAAGACCAAGATCCTGCTGCTGCGCGTCGGCGACAAGCGCCAGGGTGTGGTCGGCCTCTATCAGCCGGGCGTCGCGGGCGAGCAGGGCCCGGGCCTGTCGGTGCGCTTCATGGGGATCAACAACCAGGCGATCGCGTCGTACCTGATCTCGCTGTATTGCTCGCTCGCGGTCCATTCGCCGGATGCGCTGGCTGTCCTCGATGACGTCGAAATCGCCAAGTTCCATGACTATCCCGACACCTACCGTTAATCCCGGCCTGGCCGGCGGCGACGCGCACGCGCTGCCGCACGCGCCGCTGCCGGCCGGCTTGCCCGACCCGGCGACGCTTGCGCGGCTCGCGTCCGAGTTCTTCGCGACGCCGCCCGGG
>NZ_VWWH01000031.1:0-68416 GCF_011753045.1 Burkholderia sp. Ap-955 | reverse complement strand
ACTTGCCCGACATGTTCACGGGCGAGCCGTGCGTCAGGTGGCCGCCATGCGCGAGGCTCATGCCCATGATCGTGTCGCCCGGCTTGAGCATCGCGAAGAACACGCCCTGGTTCGCCTGCGAACCCGAGTTCGGCTGCACGTTCGCGGCTTCCGCGCCGAACAGCTGCTTCACGCGGTCGATCGCCAGTTGCTCGACCACATCGACGTATTCGCAGCCGCCGTAGTAGCGCTTGCCCGGATAGCCTTCCGCGTACTTGTTCGTGAGTTGCGAACCCTGTGCGGCCATCACCGCCGGGCTCGTGTAGTTTTCCGACGCGATCAGCTCGATGTGATCTTCCTGGCGGCGGTTTTCCTGCTCGATCGCGGCAAAAAGTTCCGGATCGACGTTGGCAACGGTGCTGGTGGAGCGGTTGAACATGATGATTAACCAGTTGGGAGTGAATGACTGACCGCGGCTTGCCGGCTGCATGGTGTTTCGGCCTTCGCATTCCATCAGACGCGCCTCCGTTCAGCTAGAAGGATTCCGACATTCCGCTAGGACACACCGCGCGCCGCGCACGCAAAAAAAATCGAAGGGTCGCATCGCTGCGACACCTTCGACGGAACGTGCCGGCCGGGCGGGCTTGGCGCCTGCCCTTCCGCTTCTTGCGAAAACCGGTAATCAGACGGCGGAGAAACAGTTGTCGACGAACAGGTGCGTGCCGTTGACGAAACTCGACTCGTCGGAAGCGAGGAACAGCGCGGCGGCCGCGACTTCCGACGGCTCGCACAGGCGGCCTTGCTGGACTGCGATCGCCGCCTCGGTCGCGTCGACGCCCATCGCCTGCAGGTCCTTCAGTTCGCGCATCCCGTGCGGCGTGCGGATGAACCCCGGCGCGAGCGCATTGCATCGAATGCCGCGGTCGCGATACTCGACCGCTATCGCCCGGGCGAACATGTGGCATGCGCCCTTGGTCGCGTCATACAGCACCTCGCCCGGCGTCGCGCACACCGCGGAAATCGACGACGTGCAGACGATGCTGCCTCGCCCCTTCTCCAGCATCTGCGGCAACACCGCTTGCGTCATCAGGAACATGCTCTTCACGTTCACGCCCATCAGCCAATCCCACTCCGACTCCTCGATGTCGAGGAACGGTTTGACGATCAGCGTGCCGGCGTGATTGAACAGGATGTCCGCGTTGCCGTACTGCTCCCGCGCGGCGCTCACGGCCTGCTGGACTTCGGCCTGTTTCGACACGTCGGCGCCAAGGCCGATCGCCTGCAGGCCCGCGTCGCGCAGCCGCGACGCAAGCGTTTCGGCGGCGTCGCCGTCGCGGTCGATGATCGCGACCTTCGCGCCCTGGGCGGCAAATAGTTCGGACGCCGCGCCGCCGCAGCCGCCGGCGCCGCCGCTCACGATGGCGACCTTGCCGGCCAGGCGGCCGTCAATCTTGACATTCATGTTTCCTTCTCCAGTCTGGTTCGTTCGGTCTGCTCAACTGAACAGCGTCCGCAGGTGATCGTTGAGGAAATAGCCCTCGGGGTCCACGCTGCGGCGCAGCGCGCGGAACGCTTCGGCCTTGGGGAACCAGCGATCGACGTCCTCGCGGTTCGTGAAATGCAGCTTGCCCCAGTGAGGACGCGAGCCGTAGTCGCGCAGGATCGTGTCGACGTCCTTCAGGAACGGCCAGTAGTCGATGCCGTTCGGGCCGCCCGAGCATGAGATCGTGACGCTGTCCTGGTGATTGAACGGGCTGATCCACGCCGGGTCGCCCTTCGTGAAGCGGTACTCGACCGGGAAAATGCAGTCGCGGTGTTTCGTGAGGATCAGCTCGCGCACCCGGCGCAGCGCTTCCTTGCCGTGTTGCGCGGGCACCGCGTACTCGAGTTCGTGGAAGTTCGGCACGTAGTGGATCGCGTACACCTCGGAGCTGTAGGCAATCTTCTCGTGCTCGCCTTCATGGAACGTGCGCGCGTCGGTGATATCCATCACCTTGATCTCGCACACGTCGTAGTCCTTCTTCGAGTTCGACACCTTCGTGGTATCGGGCAGGCAGTAGAGATCGCGGCTGGCCGACGTCGGGCACCAGAAGAAACCGAAATGCCGGTGCTTCGCGGCCAGGTCGTCGTATTGCTCCATCAGCGTGTCGAAGTCCTCGCGCCACACGCGGTCATGCAGCCAGAACGCATCGGTCACCTGCAGCGTGATCTCCGACACCACGCCGAACATCCCGATGTTCACCTGCGTCGCATGCAACAGGTCGAGGTCCTGCCGGTCGCTCACCTTCATGATCGAGCCGTCCGGGCGCACGATGCGCATCCCGACGACCTGCGACGACAGGTTGCCGAGCGTCGTCCCCGTGCCGTGCGTGCCGGTGGCCAGCGCGCCGGCAATCGCCTGCGAATCGATGTCGCCCTGGTTGACGAGCGACAGGCCGCGTTCCTTCAGGTGGCGCGTCACCGCATTGATTTTGGTGCCGGCCTTCACGGTCACGCGCTTGCGCGCTTCGTCGACATCCACGATGCCCTGGTAGTCCTGCAGCGACAGCAGCAGGCCGCTGGTGGCCACGACGGGCGTGAACGAGTGCCCCGACCCCGCGCACCGCACGTGCTTGCCTTGCCGCGTCGCGGCATGCACCAGTGCCGCGATCTCGGCCTCGCTGGTCGGCGCGGCCAGGTGTGCGGCCACGCACGACTGATTGCCGACCCAGTTTCTCCAGAATCCGCCACGGGGAAGTTCCATCACCGTCTCTCCAGCGTCGTATTGGTGCCAAAGATAGGGTGCCGAAAGGTTTTCCACTATCGGATTTCGGCAAAGTCAGGGTTTTGACGAGGCGACGCCCGTCCGGCGCTTTTTGACCGGCGCGGCGGGCGGCTACAATGAATCGATCCGGCCCGCCCGTTCCCGCCCTCCGCCCTCGATGACGCCGTCTGCCCACCCGAGCGATTTCTCCGGCGACCCGCTGTTCGCGCGAACGGTCGCGTTCTGCGCGTTCACCGACGTGGCGGAACAGGCGCGCGCGTTCGACGGCTGGAACATGAACTACACGCAGATCTCCGGCGGGCGGTTTCACGGCTCGTCGTCGATCATGTCGCTGGGCGGCATCAAGCTGCTGGTCGAGGATCTCGACAAGGTCATCCTGCAGCAAGGCGCGGTGCCGACGGAGCGGATCGCCGTGGCCGTGCCGCTGGAACTGGAAGGCCACGCGCGCCTGTGCGGCGAGAAGAGCGGGCGCGACAGCCTGCATGTGTTCTCGAGCCAGCCGGCATTCGAGTTCTATTCGCCCGACCGCCATCTGCTCGTGAACGTCGAAATCGAGCCGGAGAAACTGTCGACGCAGGCGCTGCGCACGGTGGCCACGTCGCTGCGCGCCCAAACCCACGCGCCGGTGATCCCGATGGCGACCGGTGTGGCAGACCATCTGCGCGACCTGCTGCGCCAGACACTGGCCGCCGCCGTCAACACCACGCGCATCGACGACGTGACGACGCAGGACAGGATCGAACTGCTCGAACGCACCGTGCTGTACGCGATCTCGGAAGTGATGACGGCCGCCACGCCGGACGCCGGCGCACAGATCGTGCGCCCGACGAAGTACTGGTCGCTGGTCAATGCGGTGCGGGAGCGGCTTCAGGATGCATCGACCTGCCCGCTGTCGATCGCCGAGCTGTGCGTGGAACTCGGCGTCAGCCGGCGCACCGCGCAATACGCGTTCCAGGACACGTTGAACCTGAACCCGATCGCTTACTTGCGGGCCGTACGGCTGAATCACGTGCGCCGCGAGCTTCGGCTCGGCGACTCCGTGACGACCGCCGCCACCAAATGGGGCTTCTGGCACCTGAGCAGTTTTGCGCACGACTATCGCGCGATGTTCGGCGAACTGCCGTCGGCCACCGCGAAGCGCTACGCGCGCCAGGCCCTCTAGCGCCTGTCGTTCACGCTGTCGTTCACCTTCCGGCGGCCGATGCGAAGGCGTCCGCACCGGCCGCCGCCCTGCCTGCTACGTCACTCGTCCTGCTGTTCCTGCTGCGCCTGCACCTGCCGCTGCTGGATGAACTGCCGTACATCGCTCATCGTCACGCGGCCGGTGTGCTTCGCATCGATCTCGTCGAAGTGCTTCGACACGAAGCCGAGACCGCTGCTCTGCGCCTGCGCCTTCGTCACGGCCGCGCCGTTGCTCAGCACCGTATTGGCGCCGAGCCGCGCATCGACACGCTGCTGCGCCTGCTGCTGCAGCGTCGCGCCGGTCGACGGCAACACCGGCGCCGCTTTCGTGGCAGGAAAGAACGGACCGTCGACACCGCGCCCGCCGTGCGGCAGCTTCACCGGCGCCACCGCCTGTGGCGGCAACGCGTAGGCACTGCTCATCACGGCACCGAGGACGATCAACGGAGACATACGCCGCATCAATTTGATTAGGGACATGATCACTCGCATTCAATGGATGAATAGAGGGTTCCTTTGACAAGGAGTCCGTCGCTCAGGGTCGCTCACGGGGCCGCTGCCAGCGTCGTCCCGGCGGTTGCGCCCGGGACGCTGCCGGTCGGTACGCTCGGCGGGTTTTCATCCGGCCACGGCGGCGGCAGCATGTGCAGCGTCAGCGCCGTCGGAATCCGCGCACCCTTGTAGAACGTCTTCAGGTCGCGCTTCATCTGCGGACGGGCGACGTCGTCCAGGTAGGTCATGTGGCCGCCCTGGAAGAAGTTCACCTGCAGCTTCGGATTCAGGCCCTTCACCGTCTGCAGCCGCGCGAGTTGCTTCTCGGTGTTGAAGAACGGCGTCGCGAGATCGTGGAAGCCGTTCTCCGCGAGCACGCGAAGCTTCGGGTTGAGCTGCAGCGCACCGAGCAGATCGGGGATCGTGTCGGGCATCGGCTGGCCGTCGTGCGTGAAGTCCCAGACGCCGATGATGTTGTCGTTCAGCGGCAGGTACGTCGCGTTCGGTGCGGTGTAGCCGAGGTAATCCGGCATCTGCGTCGCGAGCGCGTTCGTGAACGGCTGCGAAATCAGGATGTCGGACGGGTCGCCGTCGTTCTGCAGGCGCGGATCGGAATTCGGCAACGACACGCGTCCGTCATACCGGCCGATCGTCGTCCCGGGCAGCAGGCTCGTGCCGAACGGATTCGCGTTGAAGTAGCCGCGCAGCGCCTGTTGCGTGAGGCTCGACGGGATCGACCACAGCTTGAGCGTCGCATCGCTCGGGAACACCGGCGTGCCGAGCGCATCCGGAATGCCGAGCTGGCTCAACACCCACGACTGCGAGTACTTCTGCAGCTGGTTGTAGATCAGCGTCGTGAACAGTTCCGTCTGCAGTGCGTACAGATCCGGGTTCACCGGTGCCGGCGAAACCTGGTTGAAGTACGCCGCGACCGCCGCATAGCCCGGCAGGTAGCCGGCCACGGTATCGGTTTCGAGCAGCAGCCCCTCCGTCGACTGCGTGATCGCGACGGCTTCCACCGCATCCGCGAAGTAATTCAGGATCGCCGACTGCAGCACGATGCCCGTCAGGTGCACGCCGGCCGATTCGAGCGCCAGCGCGAGCATGTCGGTACGCGGCGTGCCGTACGATTCGCCGTACAGGTAGATCGGCGACGTGCCGCGGCTGTTGACGTTCAGGTAGCGCTGGATGAAGTCGCGCATGATGTTCACGTCCGCGTCGGAACCCCAGTACTTTTGGTTGGTGTTCGGCAACACGGCTTCCGACAGCCCGGTGCCGGGCGGGTCGATGAACACGAGGTCGGTGGTGTCGATCAGGCTTTCGGCGTTGTCGACGAGCGGATAGTTCGGCCAGTTGCTGCCGAACAGCGGATCGGGCGTGGCCACGCGGGTCGGCGCGAACGAGCCGAGCCGCAGCCAGATCGACGACGAGCCGGGCCCGCCGTTATAGACGAACGTGACGGGGCGCGGCTTGCCGTTCGTGCTCGGCGCGGTGTACGCGACATACGACATCGACGCTTCCGCATTGCCGTTCGCGTCCTGCGCGGTCAGGTGGCCGGTGGTCGTCGTGTAGTTGACGGTCGTGCCGCCGTTTTTCCACTGGTAATGCATGACGGCGGCTTTCTCGGACACTTGCCCGGGGGCCAGGCCGTCGGTCGCATTCATCGAATACGCGACCGGGTCGACGTACGGCTGGTTGGCCGGCGTCTGGCCGGCCGCCTGTTGCGCGCCGGCCTGCTGGCTGGCGGTGGCCTGCGCGAGGCTCGACGCACCGACGGACGACGAATCGTCGCCGCCGCATGCCGCGAGCGCCAGTGTCATGACGGTCAATGCACCTAGCCCGGTCAACCGGCCGTGACGGCCACGGCGGCTGCCGGTACAGCTCCTGTCTGGTTTCATCTCTGTCCTTTGATTCGAATACCGCTTCACAAAGGCCGCCAACGCCTGCGAAACGCGCAGGCCGACCCGCCACTCGCGTTGCACGGTCGGCAGTCGGCGGTTGGGGATTGGACTTCTAAGAGACTGAACTTGATACAGACACAGCAAACTGCTCGCGAGAATGGTGCTCGGACGCCCCCTGCAGTTTGGACAACTTTTATATGACCCAAATTTACGACAACACAAAAATAGGCGGTGCTGCGCCGCGTTGTCAAAGATCATTCGGATATTAAAAATCCCGCAATGATGCTAACGGCGGACAGTGTCTGGAAATTGAAAGAAAGCGGGATTATTCGCGCATTGCGCGCGCTATCGACAATAATCCGCCGAATCTGCCGCTTTTGTCGCACAACCGGCAATCCTTTACCGGCGTTTGCGTTGCGCCTCGGAAGCCTTCAAATCACCGGAATTACTCTTTCATTTTAATTATCCGGGATCGATTAATTCAGCATGACGGCACGCATGGCCCGCCATTCAATGATTCAAGTCACTTCAACCATTGTTCAATCGATACGCTTATCCGCACCGCGACATCCATAAAATACCGATTTCTCCAATTCTCAAAAATCAGCGGAATTATTTACCCTTTCTCCTGCCGGCCCTTCCGGTCGGGATGAAGCGCGACATGCAGCCTCACGCACGCCGCGCTTCTTCCGCATTCAATCCGCCATTACTTTCCGCCGCCCGGCAGCGCGATATCGATCAGCACCGGATCGTGATCCGACGAGCGATACGCATCCGGTGCGTAGAACGTCTTCTGCTGCTCGGCCGACTTGTACGCGAGCGTGTACTGCAGCGCGAGCGGCTCGTCCGCGTTGATGTGCCATTCGTGCACGGCCTTTACGTGCGATGCGAGCGGCAGCGTCGCGAGCGCGTGATCGAGGTAGCCGGCTTCGCCGTTGTACACGTAGCTGTACGCATTCGCGCCGATCCAGCGCGCGACGAGGTTGCGGTAGCCGCGCGATTCGAGCGTACGGATCGGGTCTTCGTACGTGTAGCTGTTGAAGTCACCGATCAGCAGCACGCCCTGGCCTGCGACGCCCGTCGGGTTGCCGGCGAGCCAGTCGGCCACCTTCGCCGCCGCGCGCGTGCGCGTCGGGTTCCAGCAGCCCTGGCCGTCGCCCTGGTCGAGATCGTCGTTCGCGGCGTCCGGGCAGTTCTTCGACTTCAGGTGGTTGACCGCGATCGTCAGCGACTGCTTGTTGCCGTTGACCAGCCGGAACGACTGCGCGAGCGGCTGGCGGTTCTTGTCGTCGATCGCGAGCGTCGCCGCGCGGCCGACCGGTTCGACCTTGCGGCTGTCGTAGATCATCGCGACCGTGATCGCATCGCCGCCGAGGCGCGACACGCCCGGATCGACGACGCGCCACGGGTTGCCGAGCTTCGCCGCGAGCTGGCGCACGGCGCTCAGTTCGCCGTAGCCGTTGTTCTGGATTTCCATCAGGCCGATCACGTCGGCGTCGAGCGCCTTCAGCGCGCTGACGATCTTCGCTTCCTGGCGCTGGAATTCCTGGAAGTTCTTCGCGCCGCGGTTGTTCGGATCGTCGAAGCCGCCGCCGAGACCATTGCCGTTGAAGTAGTTCAGCACGTTGAACGACGCCACGCGCAGGTTCGATTTCGGATCGCGCGCCGGTGCATGGGTGCGCGGGTTCGTGCGCGCGTCGAATGCCGGCACGGCGGCGCCCGGCAGCGGCTGCACGCGCCATGCGCCGTAGCGCACTTCGAGCACGCCTTCGACGTCGCGCACCGTGTAGCCAGCGCGCAGCGTGTTCGCGGCCGACAGGCCCGGCGCCGGGTACGGCACGGTCGCGGGGTTCTGCTTGTTCGAGCCGTCGTCGAGGATCAGGCGGTTGCGTGCGTTCGCATCGATCTGTGTCTGCGCCTGGGCGGGCGGCACGACGCTCGTCGGCGTGCGCAGGCGGCCGTTGCTGAGCATCACGCTGCCGTAGCGGCCGAGCTCGTAGTTGTCGGTGACGTTCAGCGTCTGCGGCAGGCGCACGAGCATCCCTTCATACGCGGCGAACGCATTCGTGCTGTCGACCGGCAGCGTGAGCGTCGCGGGCGTGACGGTCTGGTTGTTCGCGCACACCGCGATCGCACCCGACTGCGTGAGCTGCGTCTGGCCGTACTTCTCCTCGACCTTGCCCGTCACGTGCACGAGGTCGCCCGCTTTCGCCCGCACCTTCGGCGCGTAGACGAACAGGCCTTCGGACACGCCCGGCTGGTTGCGGCGCTGCGCGTCGGCCTGCTGGACGAAGAAGCCGCCGAAACCGTCCGTGCCGCCGAAATCGGCGGTGACGACGGCTTCGATCGATACATTCTGGCCGGCGAGCGGCGACGGCGCGCCCGGACCCTGGATATCGGCGATCGGCGTCGTGCTGCCGCCGCAGTTCGGGCTGACGGGCGCGGCAGTGGCGGCGAAAACCGGCGCGGCGAGCGTCGGAAGCAGCAATAGCGGGGTAATGAGGCGAATTGTCGAGCGCATGACGGGGAATCCCGGTTGTGAGGGTGGCGAAAGCTTAGCGGCGCTCAATGACAGTTTTTGGTAATTGAAAGACAGGCGGATGTAATTGTCGTTATCACGCGGCGATCGCCGTCGAGCGTGCGTTTACGCCTGAAAGAGCGGGGAAATCGTCTGATGAAAATCCGCCGTGCACGAGGCGATTCCCCCGCGGGCCTTCGCTGCCGCGGCTCCGCGCCGCCGCGCTACACCGTGCCCGGCAACGCGCTCGACACGAGCACGGCCGCGACCGTCAGCACGCCGCCGAGCACCAGCGCCTCGATCCGCAACACTGTGCCGAACCGTTTCAGCGAGCCAACCGGTATCGCGGCGGCCGGATCCTTCAATGCAGCCAGCAACGTTGGCATCCCGAAGAAGCGGTTGTGTCCGCCGAGCGCCGCCGCGATCAACACGAGCGCGAGCTTCAACAGCAGGATCTGCCCGTACGCCGACGCGAGCAGATTGGCGGGCGTATCGACGCCGCGCCAGCCGTTGTACGCACCGGTCGCGAACAGCACGATCAATGCGTAGGTCGACGCATCGGATAGCGACTGCACGAACGATGCGCCGGTCGTGCGTTCGCTTGCGGGCATCGCGACAAGCCTCGGCATCACGCCGAATGCCGTCACGAGCACGAGCCCGACCCACGCGCTGATCGCCAGCAGATGCAGCCAGTCGATCCACACCGGCACGCTGAACAAGCCGGCATCCACCGGATGCCCGCCATTGCTGCGCGCGAGCGCGACGCAGGCGAGCGCGGCCCACATCGCGAACGGCAAGCGCATGTCGTTCGCATGCCTGACGAACGACAGCACCACAACGACGAGCATGAACACCGCACCGGCCAGCCACGCATGACCGAACCCGGTGCCCGCGAGCATCGAGCAGACGGCCGGCCCCGCTTCGAGCAACGACACCTCGCTCATCAGCGCGCAGTGCGCCCAGAACGCGGTAATGCTCGCGGCCAGCGATACGACGGACGCGATGCGCAGCGTCGCGGCGAGCCGCCGCCCGATGCCGTGCTGCCACGCGGACGCGCCGCGCGCGAGCCAGTGGCGGCCGAGCAGCGCGCCGACGACGACGGCGAACCCGGCGTTCTGGAGCGCCACCGACACGAGCCGCAGGAGACCGATGAAGCCGTCGTTCACCCCTTCACCCTGAACGTATAGGTGCCCTTCGTGCGATGCGCGTCGGCCGTCATCGCCGCCCACTGCACCGTGTACGCGCCGGGCGCGAGCTTCGGCATCGCGAGCGTCATCACGCGCGGGTTCGCTGCATCGACCTTCGCTTTGTCCTGCGTGACGGCATTGCCGTTCGCGTCCGACACCTTCACCGAGCTGAACGCCGGTTCGAGGTCTTCGTTGAACGTGAGCCGCAACATGTCGGGCGCGGTGTCGACCGTGCTGCCCGTCGCCGGTGCGGCGCTTTCCAGCTTGCCGTGCGCGGATGCCGCAACCGGGGCGGCGGCGAGCATCGCACCGGTCGCGACGATCGCGGCCAGCCGCGTGAGGTTCGTGATCTTCATGTGCACGCTCCGCGTCACGGCTTCTTCAGTTCGACGACGGTCAGCGCACCGTCCACGTCTTCCGCGACGAAGTCGATCTTGTCGCCCGCTTTCACCTGCGACAGCATCGCCGGGTCCTTCACCTTGAACACCATCGTCATCGCGTCCATCCCGAGGTTGTCCAGCGGGCCGTGCTTGATCGTCAGCTTGCCGGCGGCCGTGTCGACCTTGCGGATTTCGCCGTGCGACATGTCCTGCTTCGCCGCGGCTGCCTGCTTCGCGCCGCCGCTCATGTCCATGCCGGCCAAGTCGCCGGCCGCGTACGACGCCGCGGAAAACACCAATGCGCAACCCGCTGCCATCAAAATAAGTCCCTTCTTCATCGTGTCGACTCCCAGTGAATGAAACGAAACCGGCGGCCGCATGCACGCAGCCGCCGCATGCTGCTGCTCAGCCGTCCGGCAGTTCGCCGGTGTACTCGTATGCGACGGTGCCCTTCGGATGTTTGAACCAGCCCGGATCGCGATAGTCGTTACGGCCGAGCCCCTGCCGCACCTTGCAGACCGTGAACATGCCGCCCATCTCCAGCGGCCCGAACGGGCCCGTGCCCGTCATCATCGGCAGCGTGTTGTCGGGCAGCGGCATCTCCATGCCGCCCATCGCGCCGCCCGTGCTGCCCATCGCCATGTAGTCGGGCACGAGCTTGCCGATGCGTTTCGCGAGATCCTTCTGCGGCACGCCGATCAGGTTCGGCACCTGGTGGCCCATCGCATTCATCGTGTGATGCGACTTGTGGCAATGGAACGCCCAGTCGCCCGGACGATCGGCGGTGAACTCGATCGCGCGCATCTGGCCCACCGCGACATCGGCCGTCACTTCCGGCCAGCGCGCGGCCGGCGGAATCCAGCCGCCGTCGGTGCCCGCGACTTCGAAGCTGTAGCCGTGCAGATGGATCGGATGGTTCGTCATCGTCAGGTTGCCGAAACGAATCCGCACGCGGTCGCCCGCGCGCACCGGCAGCGGATCGATGCCCGGGAACACACGCGAGTTGAAGGTCCACATGTTGAAGTCGGTCATCTCGTTCACGCGCGGCGTGTAGCTGCCCGGATCGATGTCGTACGCGGCGAGCAGGAACACGAAATCGCGATCGACCGGCATCGTGCCGCGATCCTTCGGATGCACGATGAACATGCCCATCATCCCCATCGCCATCTGCACCATCTCGTCGGCATGCGGGTGATACATGAACGTGCCGTGCGCCTCCAGCTGGAACTCGTAGACGAAGGTCTTGCCGGGCGGGATATGCGGCTGCGTGAGGCCGCCGACGCCGTCCATCCCGTTCGGCAGCCGCAGCCCGTGCCAGTGGATCGTCGTGTGCTCGGGCAGCCGGTTGGTCACGAAGATGCGCACCTTGTCGCCTTCGACGGCCTCGATCGTCGGGCCCGGCGACTGGCCGTTGTAGCCCCACAGGTTCGCGTTCATGCCGGGCGCCATCTCGCGCACGACGGGCTCGGCCGTCAGGTGGAATTCCTTCCAGCCGTTCTTCATCCGCCACGGCAGCGTCCAGCCGTTCAGCGTCGCGACGGGCGTGTAGGGGCGGCCGTTCGGCGGCACGAGCGGCGGTTGCGTAGCCGTTTTCGCCATCGTGGGCGCTTCGGGCAGCGACGCGGCGCCGGCCTTGCTGACCATCGCGGCGCCTAGCAGCGCGGCACCCGAGCCGCTGAGAAATTGTCGACGGGACACCATGTCAATGACCTTCCGGATGCGGTTGCGTCGCGGGCGCCGGTTGCGCCGCGGGGGTGGATGCCGGCTGCGGCGCAGCGTCGGCGTTTGAAGTGGCTTCGGGTTGGGTGGATGGCGTCGCGCGCGGCGTGGCACCGTCGGACGGCAGCCGCCCTCCGACGGCCATCTGCAGATCGGTTTCGGCGAGCCAGTAGTCCTTCAGTGCATCGATGTAGCCGTTGACCGCGCCGACTTGTTCGCGCGCATCGGCGAGCAGCTCGAACACGCTCGCGAGCATCCCGTTGTAGCGGAGCAGCAGCTCATCGGAGATCGTCTTGCGCAGCGGCACGACTTCGTCGCGATAGTGGGTCGCGACGTCGTAGCTCGTCACGTACGCCGCATACGACTCGCGCACTTCGGAACGCGCATCGATGGCCGTCTTCGCGAGCCGGTTCGCCGACTGCATGTAGACGGCCTCGGCCCGCGCGACCTTCGCGCCGCCCCAGTCGAACAGCGGGATCTCGACGCTGATCTCGTAGCCGTGCTCGTGACCCTTGCCGGTCTCGTAGTTGTTCACGTAACCGAGGTCGACCGCATTGACGAAGCGCGTCGCCTTGCTCAGGCCGAGCGACGACGCGACGCCCTGCGTCTGCAGCTTCGCGGCCTGGATGTCGAAGCGGTTGCTCATCGCGAACCGCTCGAGATCGGGCAGGTTCGGTCGCGCGTTCGGCAGGTCGGGCAAGCGCTCGGGCAGCGCGTATCGCGTGCGTTCGCCCCACAGGCCCATCGCACGCGTGAGCTTCTCGCGCGCGGCCACGGCCTGCTGGCGCGCCTTCGCGTGCTGCGCAACCGCATCGGCATGGAACGCCTGCTCGCGCGCGTAATCGAGGCGGCTGAAGTTGCCGGCCTGCCGCATCCGCAGCGCGAGTTCGGCAGCTGCGCTCCCGGCATCGCGCACCTGCTGCGCATAGTTCGCGGCCTGCTCGGCAGCGACGGCCTCGACGTACGCGCGACGTGCGTCGGCTGCGACCTTCAGCATCGCGTCGGCCGTTTCGAGCTTGGTTTGCTCGAAGCGGCGGCGTTCGATGTTCGTCGCGAGCGGCATCGTCAGCAGCGCGAACACGTTCGCCGAGAACGTGCGCCCGAGCGTCAGCTCGCCGTCGCCGGCACGGGTGCGGCTGAACGCGAAGCGCGGGTTCGGCAGCCGGCCGGCCTGGACGAGATCGGCTTCCGACAGCCCGAGCTCCGCATACGAAGCCTGCAGCCCGCGGTTGTTCAGCAGCGCGACCTGCACCGCGTCGTCCATCGACAGCGGCTTCGCAAGCAGTTCCTTCGTGCGCTTGTCGACGGCTTCGCGATCGGCGTCGGTCCTGACCACGACCGCGTCTTTCCCGATGCGCGCGGACGCAGCGGACGACACCGCGTCGAAGCCACCGTCCTTCGAAAACGTCGTGCAGCCCGCGAGGAAGGCCAGCACGGCCGCCGCTGCACCGATCCTCGGCGATATTGCAAGCATCGTCATCGCGCGGCGCCTCCGTGCTTCGAATGCGCGGCGCCGCTTCCGGCCGCGCCGCGCGTCGCACGGCCCTTCGCGGGCCGTTCCATCACGTCGCGGTTCAGTTGTTTCCAGCCCGGGCCTTCGTCGTCCCGATACGGCCGGTAGCCGTCGAATGCGGACGTCACGGTGTTATCCGGCACCGCCGCGGCGGCGTCCGCCGGATCGGGCAACGGGGTTTGCGCAGGCGCGAGCGACGGCACGAGGGCCGCCGCGCTCAACAGCGCCGCAATGATCAATCGCATGAATGGATCTCGTCTTGAGTCGTCCGGCGGGCGTGATGCCGCCGCCGGAGCGGATTGCAGAGCGCGGCCGGTCGGGGCCGCGGGCAGGGTCTAGACGAGAAGCCGGCGCGGCGGCCGGTCGATACCGCCGGTCAGGAACGACACGACGACCGGCGTTGGAGCGAAAGCGACGATCGCGATACCGATATCCGGCGCAACGGACATCGCGGGAAGATCCGCCATGCCGGCGCCGAGGCAGCAGGAACCGCATGCGGAACATGGCTGTGCATGTCGCGCATGATCGTCGTGCGCGTGCTCGTCCTTATGCTGGCCACCATGCGCGCTCGGCATCGCACGCGGCGCGACCGCGTCATCAGCGCGTGCTCCGTCTTCCGCGTGCGGCATTGCCACAACCGCACCCGCGCATACCATCGACACAGCCGCGAACGACTGGATCGGCAGGCTCAGCGCCAGCAGCACGACGACGAGGAATTTGCGCCAGTACGACATGGATGCGGAATCACGCAGGCAACGACCGGATGGGCCGGCGCAGCGCCGCGACGGCGCGCTCCGGGGACACGACGGCCGCAGCTTATCGCCGTCGCCGTGACGACGACATGGCCGAAACATGACCGGCGTTTCATGACAATTCCGTCATCCGGCGGTCATCCTTCGCGCACGCGCGGCGCCGTAAGCTCACGCGTTACACTGATCGGCTGGAATCACGGATGAATCACGGACAGCCTGCCTCACCATGCGGATACTGATAGTCGAAGACGAACCCAAGATGGCGTCGTACCTCCGGAAAGGGCTGATGGAGGCGAGCTACACGGTCGACGTCGCGGAAAACGGCAAGGACGGGCTGTTCCTCGCGCTGCACGAGGATTTCGATCTCGTCGTGCTCGACGTGATGCTGCCGGAAATGGATGGCTTCGAGGTGCTCAAGCGGCTGCGCGCGCAGAAGCAGACGCCCGTGCTGCTGCTCACGGCGCGCGAGGCGATCGAGGACAAGGTCGCCGGGCTCGAACTGGGCGCCGACGACTACCTGCTCAAGCCGTTCGCGTATGCCGAGTTCCTCGCGCGCATCCGCTCGCTGCTGCGGCGCGCGCCGCGCAACGTGCGCGACATCCTGCAGGTTGCCGATCTCGAAGTCGACCTGATCCGCCGCCGCGTGCGGCGCGCCGACACCCGCATCGACCTGACCGCGCAGGAATTCGCGCTGCTGCAGTTGCTCGCCGAACGCGAGGGGGAAGTGCTGACGCGCACCTTCATCACGTCGCAGATCTGGGACATGAATTTCGACAGCGACACGAACGTCGTCGATGCGGCGATCAAGCGCCTGCGCGCGAAGATCGACAACGCCTACGAGAAGAAGCTGATCCACACGATTCGTGGCATGGGCTACGTGCTCGAGGATCGTTCGTGACGCGCCGCCCTGGCGCGTATTCGCTGCTGCGGCGGCTGACGCTCGCGTTCGCCGTCGTCGCCGCGCTCGTGTTCGCGCTGACCGGCGCGTACCTGTATCGCTCACTGTCCGCCGAGCTGACGCGGCGCGACGACATCGAGATTTCCGGCAAGCTCAACCAGTTCCTGCAGCTTGCGCACGCGAGCGGCTCGATCGCCGCGCTGCGCGCCGATCCGGCCGTGTTTCACGAGGTGCTGCTGTCGCACCCGGGCGTGTATCTCGGCATCTACGATGCGCAGAACCGCGCGATCGTCGAGCATTCCGATGAAGCCGGCAATACGCTGGCGTCGATGATCGCGGCACCGCATCCGGCCGGCGCAACCGGCACCCCGTTCACGTGCGCGCCGCCGGGAATCGGCACGTCGCGCTGCGTCTACGCACGCGAAACGCTGCCGTCCGGCGATGCAATCCAGGTCGCGCTTGCCCGCACGGCGACCGATCGCCAGTCGCTGCTCGAAAGCTATCGCGTCGACATCTGGCTCGCGGCCGCCGTGGGTGCGCTGCTGGTCGGCGCGCTCGGCTATGCGGTTGCGTCGCGCGGCCTGCGCCCGGTCGAGAGTCTCGGCCGGCAGACGTCGCGCATCGAGGCACACAACCTGAACGCACGGCTCGACGCGCGCGGCGGCCCGGTCGAGTTGCATGAACTCGCGACCTCGGTCAACCGGATGCTCGACCGCCTCGAACGCGCATTCGTGCGGCTGTCGCAGTTCTCGTCCGATCTCGCGCACGACATGCGCACACCGCTCGCCAACGTGATCAGCGCGTCGCAGGTCACGCTGTCGCGCGCGCGCACGACCGAGGAATACGAAGCGTTGATCGATTCGAACATCGAGGAATGCGAACGGTTGCAGCGGATGATCGAGAACATGCTGTTTCTCGCGCGCACCGATAACGCACGGCAGCACCTGAAGACCACCGAGCTCGATGCGGGCAGCGAGCTGCGCCGGCTCGCATCGTATTTCCAGGCGCTGGCCGACGAAGCCGGCGTGCGGATCGACGTACACGGCGAAGCGCCGGTCGTCGCCGATGCGACGCTGTTCCGGCGCGCCGTCAGCAACCTCGTGTCGAATGCGCTCGAACATGCGGAAGCCGCGTCGACGATCGAGCTGGCGGTTTCCGCACAAGGCCGCTACGCGGTCGTCGAAGTCACGAATCGCGGCGCCGCGATTCCGCCCGAGCAGGTCGACAAGATCTTCGAACGCTTCTACCGCATCGATTCGTCGCGGCACGGCGCGGCGCGCAACGCGGGGCTCGGGCTCGCGATCGTGAAGTCGATCATGGAGTTGCATCGCGGCAAGGTCGAGGTCGCGAGCGGCGACGGGCGCACGACGTTCGCGCTTTATTTTCCGCGCGGCACGGCAGCGCAAGTCGGTTAGCGATTCTCATTCACGACACGTACGCCATACCCACGCCAACGCGTGCCGAATGCCCTCCGATGCGGCATGAGCGCCCGCCACGCGCGCGCCTTTCCTAACCCGATGCGTGGATATGCATCGGCAAGCTTGCCGAAAGCCATCCGCTCGACTAGACTGCCCTTCGTCTTTGGGGAGTAGCCTGCTTTCCGTCCCCGGAAAGCGATCGTGTCAACACACTCGGCCTGCGGCCGTGGCACGATCAGCCTGATTGGCCTGGCGAGACCATGGGCGCATCGCGTCGTTCCTGGTCGGACGTCGGCGGATGCGCCATGGTTTGTCAGCGTCCGACCACGGAGTCCCCATGTTCCCCACCGCCTTCTCCCCGCGTTTCGCCGCCGTCCGCGCGCATGCCTGCGGAGGTGCCGCATGACTTTCATGTTTGTCGAACTGGCGTTCATGCTCGTCGTCATCCTCATCGCCGCCGAGGTCTTCACCAATGCGCTCGAACACCTCGGCGAACGTCTGAAGATTTCCGAAGGCGTCACCGGTTCGCTGTTCGCCGCCGTCGGCACCGCGCTGCCCGAAACGATGGTGCCGCTACTCGCGCTCGCGGGCGGCACGGCGAACCAGGCCGTGAACGAGGAGATCGGCGTCGGCGCGATTCTCGGCGCGCCGCTGATGCTCGCGACGCTCACCACCTTCCTGATGACGCTCGCCGTGATCCGCTCGCGCGGGCTGCGCGGCACGATCGCGCCCGAACGCACGGGCTTCGTGCGCGACATGAACTACTTTCTCGCCGCGTTTTCGCTGGCCACCGCCGCGATGTTCGTCCCGCATCACAACGGGGCCGTGCGCGCGCTGCTCGCCGCGATGCTGGTGGGCATCTACGTGATGTATGTCGTGATGACGTTCCGGGCGTCGAACCAGCTCGTCGACGCCGGGCACGGCACCGAGGCGCCGCACACGATGTTCCTGGCGCGCCTGGGTGTGCCGACCAACCTCGCGACGATCGCGCTGCAACTGCTCCTCGGCGTCGCGCTGCTGGTCGGCGGGGCGAAGGGCTTCATTCACGGCGTGGAAGGTGTATCGCACGCGCTCGGCGTGTCGGCGCTGCTGCTGTCGCTGATCATCGTGCCGATCGCGACGGAACTGCCGGAGAAGGTCAACAGCGTGCTGTGGATCCGCCGCAGGAAGGACACGCTCGCGTTCGGCAACATCACCGGTGCAATGGTGTTCCAGGGCACGCTGCTGCCGGCGATCGGCATCATGCTGACGCCGTGGGAGCCGCGCCCCGAAGTGCTGACCGGCGTGATCATCACGCTCGCGGCGGCGGCGTGGCTGCGCGTCAATGCGCGCACGCGCGGGCTCGCGATCTGGGCGTTGCTCGCGAACGGCGCGGGGTATGCGGGGTATCTGTTCCTGACGCTGGCGCGCTGATCTTGCTCGACGGACTCAACGGACGCGCCGGGAACGATCCCGCTGCCCGGCGCGAACGAAGCATCGTCGCGCCGCCGGCCCGCAAGCGATTCAGATGCGCGTCTGGTTCACACGCTGCGACAGTTGCTCGGCGCTTTCCTTGCGTTCGCTGTACCGGTCCGTCAGGTACGCGCCGACGTCGCGCGTCAGCAGCGTGAATTTGACCAGTTCCTCCATGACGTCGACGACCCGGTCGAAATACGCGGACGGCTTCATCCGGTCGTCGTCGCCGAATTCCATGAACGCCTTCGCGACGGACGACTGGTTCGGGATGGTCAGCATGCGCATCCAGCGTCCGAGCACGCGCATCTGGTTGACCGCGTTGAACGACTGCGATCCGCCGCTGACCTGCATGACCGCCAGCGTCTTGCCTTGCGTCGGCCGCACCGCGCCGACCGACAGCGGAATCCAGTCGATCTGCGATTTCATCACGCCGGTCATCGCGCCGTGCCGCTCGGGGGAACACCACACCATGCCCTCCGACCATTGCACGAGCTCGCGCAGCTCGGCCACCTTCGGGTGGTCGTCGGGCGCATCGTCAGGCAGCGGCAAGCCGGCCGGATTGAAGATCCTTGCTTCGGCGCCCATCGCCGCCAGCAACCGCGCCGCCTCCTCGACCAGCAACCGGCTGAACGAGCGCGTACGCAATGACCCATAGAGCAACACGATTCGAGGCGGATGCGTCGACGGCTGCACAGGCTGCAGCCGGCTCGCGTCCGGCACGCGAAAGAGCGTTGCATCGAGTTGCGGCAGATCGTTCAATCGGTCAGACACGCTTGCCCTCCGCATCGATCACGATTTCGCCGTCTTCCTTCGCGAACGGCCCCTTCTGCGGACCGGGCAGGATGTCGAGCACCTGCTCGGACGGACGGCACAGTCGCGTGCCGAGCGGCGTCACGACGATCGGGCGATTGATCAGGATCGGGTGAGCGACCATGAAGCCGATCAGGTCGTCGTCGCTCCATTTCGGATTGTCGAGATCGAGCGCTTCATACGGTGTCCCCTTGCGCCGCAGCACGTCGCGCACGGGGATGCCCATCGCCGCGATCAGCGCGCGCAGTTCTTCCTGTCCCGGCGGCGTTTCCAGATAAAGCACGACGCGCGGCTCGACGCCCGAGTTGCGAATCATCGCCAGCGTGTTGCGCGACGTGCCGCAATCGGGGTTGTGATAGATCGTGATGTCGGTCATTTCTGGATTCCTGAATGGTTTCACGCGCACTCGTACCAGCGCTTCGAACGGTTGACGACGCGCACGACGAGCAGCATCACCGGCACTTCGATGAGCACGCCGACGACGGTCGCGAGCGCTGCGCCGGAGTGGAAGCCGAACAGGCTGATCGCGGCGGCCACGGCCAGCTCGAAGAAATTGGACGCACCGATCAACGCCGACGGACACGCGATGCTGTGCTTCTCGCCGACGAGACGATTGAGCCCGTAGGCGAGCGCTGCGTTGAAGAACACCTGGATCAGGATCGGCACGGCGAGCAGCGCGATCACCAGCGGCTGCTTCAGGATCGCCTCGCCCTGGAACGCGAACAGCAGCACCAGCGTGGCCAGCAGCGCGGCAATGGACCACGGGCCGATCTTCGCCATCGCGCGGTCGAACGCCGCCGGCCCCTTCGCGAGCAATAGCCTGCGCCACACTTGCGCGAGGATCACCGGGATGACGATGTAGAGCACGACCGACGTGAGCAGCGTCGCCCACGGCACCGTGATGGCGGACATCCCCAGCAACAGGCCGACCAGCGGCGCAAACGCGATCACCATGATGCTGTCGTTCAGCGCGACCTGCGACAGCGTGAACAGCGGATCGCCGCCCGTCAGCCGGCTCCACACGAACACCATCGCCGTGCACGGCGCGGCGGCCAGCAGGATCAGGCCGGCGATATAGCTGTCGATCTGGTCGGCGGGCAGCATCGGCGCGAATAGCTGCCGGATGAACAGCCAGCCGAGCAACGCCATCGAAAACGGCTTGACGAGCCAGTTCACGACGAGCGTCACGCCGATCCCCCGTACGTGCTGCCGAACCTCATGCAGCGCACCGAAATCGACCTTGACCAGCATCGGCACGATCATCACCCAGATCAACAGCCCGACGGGCAGGTTGACCTGGGCGTATTCCATGCGGCCGATGTGCTGGAAGAGCCCGGGCAGCGCCTGGCCCAGCGCGATGCCGAGCACGATGCACAGCGCCACCCACACGCTCAGGTAGCGCTCGAAGAAACCGATGGCGGGCGGGGCCGCCACGGCTGGCGGCCGTGCAACGTTCGAGCCGGTCATGCGCCGCCTCCGCAACAGTCGGGGGCAGCCGGTACGCCGCAGGCCGCGCCGGCGCAGCAGTTCTCGGTGAGGAACCCGATGAGCCCGCTCATCGACTCGAAATTCGCCGCGTAATAGATGAACCGACCGTCCTGGCGCGCGGTGACCAGGTCGGCATGCGACAGATCCTTCAGATGAAACGACAGGCTCGAAGGCGATAGCCCGATTTGCTGGGCGATCGCACCAGCCGGCAGCCCTTCGGGCCCGGCCACGACCAGCGCGCGAAAGATGGCCAGGCGCGCTTCATGAGCAAGCGCGCCCAGGGCGCGCACGACGAGATTGGAGTCCATGGCGCGAAGGATAGCGGCTTCATTTCAACATTTCAAGCATTGTTGAAATTAAGCCGCCGATCCCGTGCGTGGCCGCACTCCAGCCCTTCGCGCACCGTCAACCGGAGCCGCTCGCGCGGCTTCCGGCCCGACACGCATGGCGCCGGTGCAGCCGCCCGCCTCACGGACGGGCAACGCACCGGCATGCGCTCAGGTCAGGACGCCTTCACCAGCTTGACGATCGTCAGCGTGCCGTCGACCTTCTCGATCCGCACCTTGACCTTGTCGCCCGCATGCGCGTGCTCGAGCATCGTCGCGTCCTTCGCCTTGAACGCCATCGTCATCGGCGGCATCCCGACGTTCTCGAGCGCGCCGTGCTTCAGCGTGATCTTGCCGGTCGCGGCATCGACCTTCTTCACTTCGGCGTCGGTCAGCGCGGCATTCGATTCGGTTGCCCCGCCCGACGACATCTTCATAGCGGACATGTCCATGCCGGCCATGTCGCCGGCAGCAAAGGCGGGGGTAACGACCGTGCCGACAGCAAGCACGGCGGCAGCAGCAACGGTGACGGTAATCAACTTCTTCATCGGGATTCTCCGGTTGGGATGGATGGCACGTTCGTGCCGTGAGGAACTGCTTCGGAATGCCCCGCGCGGCCCATGCTTCGCGCACGACGGCGCTGCAGCAGGAGCCATGCGGCGGGAATGACGAACATCGACAGCAGCGGCGCGGTGACCATGCCGCCGACCATCGGCGCAGCGATGCGCTGCATGACTTCGGAACCGGCGCCGTGCCCGACCATGATCGGCACGAGGCCGGCGAGCACGACCGCGACCGTCATCGCCTTGGGCCGCACGCGCAGCACCGCGCCTTCGCGGATCGCGTCGAGCAGCAACGCATCGGTCAGCGGTTCGCCGGCGTCGAGCCGGCGCTGCAGCGCGCCCTTCAGGTACAGCAGCATCACGACGCCGAATTCGGCGGCCACGCCCGCGAGCGCGATGAAGCCCACCGACGTCGCGACGGACACCGCGTGGCCGAGCGCCCACACGAGCCAGAAGCCGCCGATCAGTGCGAACGGCACCGTCGACATCAGCAGCAGCGCGTCGGCCGCCGAGCCGAACGTAAGGAACAGCAGCACGAAGATCACCACGAGCGTCACCGGCACGACGGTGCGCAGCTTGGCCGCCGCGCGTTCGAGATACTCGAACTGCCCCGACCACGCGATCGAATAGCCGGGCGGCAACGCGACCTGCTGCGCGACGGCCTGCTGCATCGTGCGGACGGCGGTGCTCAGGTCGACGCCGCGGAGATCGACGTACACGTAGCCGGACAGTCGCGCGTTCTCGCTGCGGATCATCGGCGGGCCGTCGGCGATCGCGATGCGCGCGACGTCGCCCAGGCGGATCTGCGCACCGCGCGCGGTGACGATCGGCAGTTGCCGCAGGTTCTCGACCGAATCGCGCACCTCGCGCGGGTAGCGGAGGTTGATCGGAAAGCGCTCGCGCCCCGCGATCACTTCGCCGACGTCGTCGCCGCCGACCGCCGTCGACACGACCGACTGGACGTCGGCCACCGACAGCCCGTAGCGCGCGGCGGTGAGCCGGTCGATGTCGACGTCGATGTAGCGGCCGCCGTTCAGCCGCTCCGCGAGCGCGGACGTCACGCCCGGCACGGGCTTCACCGCGGCCTCGACCTGCTTCGCGATCGCGTCGATCCCGGCCAGGTCCGGCCCGGAAATCTTCACGCCGACCGGCGTCTTGATCCCGGTGGACAGCATGTCGAGCCGGTTGCGGATCGGCGGCACCCATACGTTCGACAAGCCCGGCACCTTCACCGTGCGATCGAGTTCGTCGACGAGCTTCTCCGGCGTCATGCCGGGCCGCCATGCGCTGCGTGGCTTGAAGCGGATCGTCGTCTCGAACATCTCGAGCGGCGCGGGATCGGTCGCGGTATCGGCGCGGCCCGATTTGCCGAATACCGTGTCGACCTCCGGCACGGTCTTGATCAGCCGGTCGGTCTGCTGCAGCAATTCGCTCGCCTTGTCGGCCGAGATGCCCGGCAGCGCGGTCGGCATGTACAGCAGGTCGCCTTCGTCGAGCGGCGGCATGAATTCGCCGCCGAGCCGCGACAGCGGCACGGCCGTCAGCACCAGCGCGACGACCGCGACACCGATCGCGAGCCACGGGCGCCTGAGCGTCGCTTCGAGCAGCGGCCGGTACACGCGGATCAGCACGCGGTTGATCGGGTTCGCCTGCTCGTGCGGAACGCGACCACGCACGAGATAACCCATCAGCACCGGCACCAGCGTCACCGACAGCCCGGCGGCGGCGGCGATCGTGTAGGTCTTCGTGAACGCCAGTGGCGCGAACAGCTTGCCTTCCTGACCTTCCAGCGAAAACACCGGGATGAACGACAGCGTGATGATCAGCAGCGAGAAGAACAGCGCGGGCCCGACTTCCGCGGCGGACGTCGCGACGAGCGCCCAGCGTCGCGCGGCCGTGATCGGCTCGCCGGGATGCGCGTGGTCGTACGCTTCGAGATGTTTGTGCGCGTTCTCGATCATCACGATCGCCGCGTCGATCATCGCGCCGATCGCGATCGCGATCCCGCCGAGCGACATCAGGTTCGCGTTCACGCCCTGGTAGCGCATCACGATGAACGCGGCCAGCACGCCGAGCGGCAGCGACAGGATCGCGACGAACGCACTGCGCAGATGAAACAGGAACACCGCGCAGACGATCCCGACGATCACGAACTCCTCGATCAGCTTGTCCTTCAGGTTGCCCACCGTGCGCTCGATCAACTGCGAGCGATCGTAGGTCGTGACGATCTCGACGCCGGGCGGCAGCGAACGCTTCAGGTCGGCCAGCTTCGCCTTCACCGCATCGATCGTGGTCAGCGCGTTCTTGCCCGAGCGCATCACGACGACGCCGCCCGTCACCTCGCCCTGCCCGTTCAGCTCCGCGATCCCGCGCCGCATCGCGGGGCCGACCTGGATGCGCGCGACGTCGCCGAGCAGCACCGGCGTGCCGGCGTCGTTCGTACGCAGCACCACGTGCCGGAAATCGTCGAGCGTGCGCAGGTAGCCGGTCGAACGCACCATGTACTCCGACTCGGCCAGCTCGACGACCGAACCGCCGGACGCCTGGTTCGCGTTGCCGAGCGCGTTCGCGACTTCCGCCTGCGTGATGCCGTACGCGCGCAGCTTGTCCGGATCGAGCACGACCTGGTATTGCTGCACCATGCCGCCGAGGCTCGCGACTTCCGACACATCCGGCACCGCCTTCAGCTCGAACTTCAGGAACCAGTCGTTGAGCGCGCGCAGTTGCCCGAGATCGTGACGGCCGGTGCGATCGACGAGCGCGTACTCGTACACCCAGCCGACGCCGGTCGCATCGGGCCCGAGCGACACCGTCGCGCCGGCAGGCAGCCGGCTCTGCACCTGGCTCAGGTATTCGAGCACACGCGAACGCGCCCAGTACGGATCGGTGCGGTCGTCGAACAGCACGTAGACGAACGCGTCGCCGAACGACGAATATGCGCGGACGGTTTTCGCACCGGGCACGCCGAGCAGCGTGGTCGTCAACGGATAGGTCACCTGATCCTCGACGATCTGCGGCGCCTTGCCCGGATACGACGCCTTCACGATCACCTGCGTGTCCGACAGGTCGGGCAATGCATCGAGCGGCGTCTGCCGCAGCGAATGAACGCCCCATGCGGCGATCAGCACGGTGGCGAGCAGCACGAGAAACCGGTTGTGGACCGACCAGCGAATGACGCGCGCGATCATCGTTCGCCTCCCTGCGGTTCGACCTTCGTCAGCCGGTAGCCGTCGTCGCCCTGCGTGAACGCGAAGCGCACGGTCTGGCCGGGCTTCACGTGCGGGAACGCGGTGGCCGACGGCTTGCCGAACGCCATCGTCATCGCGCCCCAGCCGAGCGCCGGAACGGGCTGATGCGAGAACGTGATGTCGTCGGCCGTGACCTGTTCGACCTTGCCGGTGGTTTCATAGACCGGTGCCGCCGCGGTCGGTACCGACGCGGGCGTCGCCGCGGCCCCGCTCGCGCCGGTGCCGCTTTCCAGCCGCGGCAGCACGCTTTTCAGGCTCGCCTCGGAATCGATCAGGAACTGCCCCGATGCGACGACCGTGTCGCCTTCGTTCAGCCCGCCGAGCACTTCGGTGTCGCTGCCGACGTCGTTGCCCGTCGTCACCGTCACGGGCTGAAGCCGGCCGTCGCGATTCTTCACGATGACGATCGTGCGCTTGCCGGTCGCGATCACCGCTTCGGACGGCACGAGCAGGCGCGACACGCTCTGCCGCGCGGCGACCCGCACGCGCATCAGCATGCCGGGCGTGAGCTTCAGCGCCGCGTTGTCGATCTCCACGCGTGCCTGCAGCGTGCGGCTGCTCGTGCTGATGCCGGGCAGCACTTCGCGGATGCGTCCCGTGAAATGCTGCGCCGGGTCGCCCGCGAACGTCGCATCGGCCGCCATCCCCGGCTGCACGGTCAGCGCGAGCGCTTCCGGCACTTCGACGATGAGCCACAGCGTCGACAGCTCCGCGATCTTCGCGAGCGTCTGACCGGGCGCGACCATCGCGCCGTCCCGCAAGTTCAGCTCGCTGACGACGCCGGTTTCCGGTGCGGTCAGCACGACATGCGTCTGTGCGCGGCCGGTGCGATCGAGGTTCGCGATCATGCCGTCGGGGATCGACAGCGCCCGCATCCGCGCGCGCGAGGCATCGAGCAGGCTGGCATCCATCCCTCCGCGCTTGAGCGCGAGGTATTCCTCCTGCGGCGCGAGCCAGTCCGGCACGAACAACGACGCGACCGGCGCGCCTTTCGCGATGCGCTGCATCGGCGCGCGTGCATAGAGATGGTCGATGTAGCCGGTCACGCGCGACTGGACGACGTCCGCGCGCGATTCGTCGAATTGCGTGGTGCCCACCGCATCGAATCCGGCCGCCGTCTGCTGCCGACGCACGGTCGCATAGCGGATGCCGAGGTTCTGCTGCAGGCCCGCATCGATCCTGATGCCGGACGCGCCGCCGCCTTCGTCCGCGTAGACGGGCTGCAGCTGCATGTCCATGAACGGCGACTTGCCCGGTTTGTCGAAGTGCTGGTTCGGCACCATCGGGTCGTGCCAGTACAGCACCTGGCGGCCGGTCTTCGGGTCGGCGCTACCGGGCGAAGGCGATGCCGACGCGGTGGTGTCCGTTGTCGTTGCGGCCGTCGCCGCATGGCGTGCGCCCACGAAATAACCCGTGCCGAGCAGCGCGGCACCCGCGAACGCCAGCACGGCCGCGCGGGCCAATGTTTGCTTCGTCATGTCGTTCTCCCTTATTGCGCGGCGGCCAGCGTCGACGGCACGACCTGGTATTCGAGCTGCGCCCAGGTCTGCGAGACCTCGCGCCGGAGATCGAGCACCTGCAATTGCGCATCCAGTTGTGCACGGCGCGCGGCGAACGTATCGGCGAGCGAGCCTGTGCCCGCGCGGTAGGCCGCGTTCGCCAGTTGCACGCGCTGGTCGGCGGCGGGCAGCAATGCGTCGCCGAGATTCGCGATGCGTGCACGACCGCTCGCCAGCGTCGCGGACTGCGTGCGGATATCGGCCTGCACCTGGCGCAGCGTGTCCTCGTACATCAGGCGCGCCTTCGTCGCGAGCGCGGCCTTTTCGGCGACGTCGCGGTTCTGGCGGTTCTTGCGATTGAGCGGCAGCGGGATCGTGACGCCGACGGACACCATGTTCGAATACGCGCCGCCACGCTGCTGGTAAGCGACTTCCCACGTCCAGTTCGGGCTGCGTTCGCTGTTCGCGACGGCGGTATCGGCTTCGGCAACCGCGATATCGTCGGCGGCGGTGATCAGCGCCGGTTGCGACAGGCGCAGTTCGTCCGGCGGCAGCGACGACACGAACGATTCCGGCGCGGGCGGCGTGCCCGTGACGTCGTCGACCGGCACGGCGGTCCAGCGCGACAGTGCGATGAGCGCGGTCTGGTAGACCTGCTGCGCTTTCAGCAATTGATCCTGCGTCTGCGCGAGCATGGCCCGCGCCTGGACCACGTCGGCCGCACTCGCCTTCGCGCCGCGATACGACGCCTTCGTCGCTTCAAGCTCGTGGTTCATGTGATCGAGCAGCGCCTGCTGCAGCGCGAGCGCCTGCTTCGCGTAGACGGCGTTGAGCCACGCCGTCGCGGTTTGCTGGCGCACGCTCGCGAGCTGCGCGAGATAGCCGGCGCGCTCGCGTCCGACCTGCCCGTTGGCGAGCGCCGAGCGCAGGCGCCGCTTGTCGCCGGATACCCACTCCTGTTCGATGCCGATGCGGCGCATCGTCATGAAGTCCTGGCCGACGGTGAAGCGCTGGCCGCCATTGACCGGCAGGTTGTCGATGCCGGCCTTGAGCATCGGGTCGGGCAGCTGGCCGGCCTTCACGGCCGCCTCCGCGCTCGCGCGCACCGACGCCTGGGCGGCCTGCATCGAAGCGGAATGATCGGTTGCGGACTGCAGCGCGGCGTCCAGCGTGAAAGGCGATGGCTGCGCGTGAACGGCGCCCGCCACCAGCAGCGCCGCCCAAAGCACGGGCGCGCGCCGACGTGCACGCCGCGCATGCGGCGTGCCGGGATGGAATGACATGGTTGAACCCCAACGGCGGAACCCCATAGGGATTCCACGTCCTGATACAGGACGAACCTCACCGCGAATGCGGCGAACCTATCGGATCGGGATCAGCTGATGCGTGGAGGGCGCCACAATCCGTTCGGATCGCGGACCGGGAGGATTTGCGCGTAGTGGAACGCGACGGTGCTGGCGAATGCAGCGGGACGACTGACTTCGGCGCGAGCGGCCGGATGATAGAGACTGCCGAACTGGCATTGCGCCGTCAGCTTGCAGGCCATGCCCTTCGCCTTCGCGTGGGCCTTGTCGGCGGACGACGACTTCATCGAATCGCAGCCCGGCATGTCGGCGGACATGCCGGCGTCCATGTCCATCGACATGCCCTGCTGCATCATCGGACATTCCCCGGCCAGGCCGCTGGCTGCCAGCCCGCTGATGGGCAGCACCGCGCAGAGCAGCAGCAGGATGATCGTCCGGAGGAATTTCATGGCGGGGATTATAGCGCGGGGTTTAGCCGTGTGGCGGCGCGTCGATGAAGCGTAAAGACGCGCCCATTCCACGACCACCGTCGCCTGCTACCGCGCCAGCCCCTCCGCCTCCAGCACCGCCTGCACCGCCGGCCGCGCCCGCACCCGCTCGTACCACGCACGCAGATGCGCATACCGGGTCAGGTCGATATCCGCGTGGTACACCGACCGCATCCAGTCGGCCTTGCCCCAACCGGTCAGCGCGAACAGGTATGCATCGGCGACCGTGAACGTATCGCCCGTCAAATACGTCTTGCCGTCGAGCTGGCGATCGATCCAGGCGAAGCGACTGTCGAGCTTCGTTCTCGCCGGGTCGACGTATTTCCCCGCCTGCACCGCGTACAAAAGCGGGATGAAACCCTTGTGGATCTCGGTGCTGAGGAAGTTGAGCCACTCCATCAGCCGATAGCGCGCGAGCGTGCCGTAGGCAGGCGCGAGCCCCGCCTCCGGACGCACATCCGCGAGATACTGCGCGATCACCGGCCCTTCGCGCAGCAGCGTGCCGTCGTCGAGTTCGAGCAGCGGCACGTAGCCGAGTTCGGTCACATCGTAGTAATTGCGCCCGTCTTCAATGACATGCTTGCGCGCGTCGACCTTGATGACCTCCGCGTCGATGCCGCCTTCGCGCAACACGATGCAGATGGCCTGGGAACAGCTTCCGGGAGCGTGATAGAGCTTCATGCGTGTCCTTCGTGGGTTGTTCATGTATCGATTCGCCGCGACGCGGGCGCTAATATCTCGCATCGGCGCAGGGCTGAGAAGACGGCAGTCGTTTGTGCCGTAGTCACAAAAAATTTACCGACCAGGATTCGGCACGATGAAAACGAGTGCGACAGGATGTTCCGTTGAAGAAGCGATGCGCCTGCTCGGCGGCCGCTGGCGGCTGCTGCTGGTGTCGTATCTGCTCGACGGGCCGCGGCGCTTCAGCGACCTGCGGCGCGACATGCCCGGCATCTCGCAACGGATGCTGACGCTCGACCTGCGCGCGCTCGAAGACGCCGGCCTCGTGCGGCGCACCGTCTATCCGGAAGTGCCGGTGCGGGTCGAGTACGATCTGACCGCCGACGGCGACCGGCTGCGGCCCGTGGTCGAAGTCATGCGCGAATTCGGGCTGTGGTTGAAAGCGCGCGATGCCGATGCGTCGTGCGACATCGACGTGACGCCCGGCGCGGCAGCCGCGATCGACACGGCCCTCCATTCGCCCCGATAACCCCCACTCTTTTACGCAGGAACCCCGTTCATGGAACTTCACGCCACCATCGGCGCGGCAACGTCCGATCTCGACGACGACGAAAGCTTCGCCAACATCTACTGCCACGACGCCGAGCAGGACTATTGCTTCGCGCTGTCGCGCTTTCCGGACGACGCGCTGATCGAAGTGATGGTGCGCGACCAGGTCAACGTGCGCGTCAAGGATCTGTCGGTGCGCCTGACGGACGACACGATCGACGTCGAGATCGAACCCGCCCTCGCCGCGCGTCTCGACGGCCAGACGCGCTACGTGATCCATCTCGCGCCCGGTCAATACGATCCGGTCACGCTGCGCGCCGCGCTGAAGGAGATCTTCGTCGGCAAGAACGGTTTTCAGGACGACAGCACGCGCGGCTAACGGCTCAAACGCACGGTCATCGCTGCCTGCGCGATGGCCTGGTAGTGCGCGGTGAAGCCGACGACCGCCGGCGTCGCGTCACGCTCGACCGGCAGCTTCGCCACCTTGAGCGCGGTCAGCGTGATGACGTAGCGATGTGTCTCGCCTTGCGGCGGGCACGGGCCAAGATAGCCGGCGTGACCGGTGTCGTTCTTCATCGGCACGGCACCTGCCGGCAGCCTCGCAACGTCGTTGCCCGAACCAGACGCGATGCCACGGGCCGACGCCGGTATGTCGGCGACGACCCAGTGCCAGAATCCGGAGCCCGTCGGCGCGTCGGCATCGAACATCGTCAGCAAGTAGCTTTGCGTGCCCTCCGGAACACCGCTCCATCGTATGGATGGCGAAACGTTCTCGCCGTGGCAGCCGAAGCTGTCCGATACCTGTGCATGCCCGAACCCGCCACCGGCGAGCTCCGCGCTTTCGATCGAGAAATCGCCTGCCTGCGCCGTACCGGCAGCCATCATGACGGCACACAGGGCGAAACCGGGCTTGAATGTCTTCATCGTCAACCTCACCAGCGAGCAGGAATGGAACGGCCATTCTTGCAACCGCGCCGATCCCGAACAAGGCGAGCAACGGTACTGGTATCGCGGCTACCCGGCAGCGTCCTGCGACGTCTGCCCCGCTCGCGGAAACTGCCGGATGCCGGTACATTTCCGGCAAGCGGAACCCCGGCCCGGCCAGCGCTTCCGTCCTCATCCACGCCTTTCTTGCCCGATCCGACCATGACGCGCCCTTCGCGACTCCATTCGCTGCTCCAACGCTCCATGCTGCTGCTCGCCGCCTGCGCATCGATCGCTCCCGCCGCGCACGCCGCCAAGCCGCTGCTCGCATTCAAGGTCGACGACACCGTCACGGCCCGCGTCGAACGCGCGGACAGCGCGCACATCACCGTGCGCTTCCTGCCGAGCGGCAAGACGCAAACGCTCGACGTCACCGCCAGCGACGAGGAAGGCCACTATCACCTCTCGTCGAACGACTACAACTTCGACGGCCACCGCGATCTCGCCATGCACGCGACACTCGGCATGGTCAACGACAACTACGGCATCTACCTGTACGACCCGGCACGCCAACAGTTCGAGCCGATGCACATGCCGGCGGGCAACATGCCGCATGGCAACTGCGACGACCTGGTCAACGTGGTCGCGAAGCCGAAAGAGCGCACGCTGTACAGCTCGTGCCGCGGCGGCCCGATCTGGTACACCGATGCGTACCGCTACGATGCCGGCGGCAAGCTGTATCTGTATCAGTCCAGCGAAGCGATCCCCGACGACCTGCGCGACCTGCTCGACACCGATTCCGGCCCGTCGTCGATGCTGCTGACCTACGACGCGCAAGGCAAGCGCGTGTCGCGCCGCCCCGACGCGTACGGCGGCGGCACCGTCACGTTCAAGGTGCGCCCGGCGCGACTGCCGCTGCACGACGCGATGAACGACGCACCCACGCGCCGCTACGTCGTCGCGGGCGACACGGTCGAGCTGATCGACACGAGCGCCGATTTCCAGTGGCTGAAGGTGCGGTATCGCAACCCGCAAGCGGGCGCGGTGCAGGGCTGGGTCAGCGCGAAGGAAGCGATGGACAACTGATTCGTGATGTCGGACGGTAATCTTCCGTCGACGCTCCGCGTTAAGAAAGTGCGTAAAGAAACATTATTTACAAAACGCGCTCGGTCGCATCGATCTCCTGCCGGCCGATTCATCATGGCGCGTTCGCGCCCTTCAGCAAATAAAGGGTTGCGCCTGATGCGATGTTCTTCTATATCAATGAATATCCGCCCCGATTACGCAGCCCGGTGAATACCCGGATCCTGCGAAATTCCAGCGATGACCTATCCGGCGAATCGACACATCACGGATATCGGCATAAGCGGACTGACGATCCAGAATCGATAGCCGCTTGACCAAGACTGAAAAGAATCACACAAACAGCGTGAGACCAAGGGGATATGCCATGCGCAGCATCGAAGCGGCACTGATCGCAGCGGTTCTTTGCATTCTTTCCACAATCTCCCCGGCAGCGGATCTGAGTTACATCCCATTCACGCGAACAACGATCACGAACCCGCTGGATGCGACTTCCGCAGTCATTGCATTCAAGCAGGCAGCAAGGAACGATGCCGCTCTCGCGACCGAACTCGACAGCGTCGCTTCGTCGCTTGCCGTCGTATTCGTTCCAGGAATACTCGGTTCCGCGCTCGAAGATACTGCCGACAACAAGAAGATCTGGGGCAACATGAGTCTGCCGTATCTCGCAACGAACTACGGCGACTTCATCGATCATCTCGCCCTGCCGGCGGCGCTCATTGACGAGAACGCCAGCAGCACCATCCGGTCAACCGTCCTCGAAGGCATGGCCGGTATGGATTTCTACGGCAAGGCGCTCCGGCAAATGAAACAGGCCACGAGCGACCTGCATGTTCAGTTTCTGGCTTGCGGCTACGACTGGCGACGCGACATCCGGGCAGGCGCACGGGAACTGGATCGATGTATCGACAGCTTGCCGCGCGGAAGCCGCATCATCATCGTCGCGCACAGCATGGGCGGACTCGTGTCATGGCAATGGGCCATGCAGCACGCGAACGACGCGACACCGAAACATCGGCTGATGCAGTTGGTTACGCTCGGTTCGCCACTGGTCGGAAGTTGCGAAATCATCCGCATGATCGAGCGCGGTTACGTGCAGCCGACTATCGGCGACAAGGTTGCAGCCAGCAACCAGCCGCTGCCGAATCCGGTCGAAGGTTTTGCGACACTCTTCGAGACGATCAAGGGCGATGTTGGCAATCACGTGACCTCCGAACTCACGCAGGGCGTTCGCCCACTGATCCTGACTTGGCCAGGTGCAATCGAACTCACTCCTCGTCCATCGGATCGCGCCGCGGATTTCATTTGCCTCCATGTCCCTCGTCCTGGTCGGGACATGGCGGACACGAAGAATGTCAGCTACTACGATCCTGCCTTCTGGTCACTCCCCGTCGGGCACAGTCTGCTCGGAAGCTACACGCTGCCCACGCAATACAAGGACGTCCTGGCCAAAGCACGCGATTTTCGCAGTGGCTTCGTGGCCGATCGGCTTGACGTGCCGGTATGGCTCTACTACTCGATTTTCTATGAGGTTCCTAATCAGCGTGAAACGCTAATCGACCCGCAAGGCTCAGCGATCCTCGCGCAATCCGATCGCAGCAAGGACGGATGGGAGACCGTGCAGGGCGATGGTCGCGTGCCGAGCACCAGCGCAAGCCTCGCGCTCGCGCCTCAGGAGATGTTTTCCTACTCCCATGGTCTGTTGAGTCCCCATGGCGACTTGCCCGTCGATCCGGGATTCCAGAGCGACTTCTTCAACAAGCATCTTCCGAACATTCTCGACACGATCGTCGCCACGACAATTGCGAAGGAAAGCACATCGCACCCGCAATGGCTTTCGGCCTATGTCACCGCGGGCGGCCCCCGAATCGACACGTTAGCGGTTCAGACAGCGCTGTCGCCCGACAGCGTTCTTTCGGATTCTTCAACGAAGCCTGACGCATCGACACAGCTCGCCATCGACAGCGCAAATCGCTTCAACGCCCTCGTCTGTGCGGCGCGGTCATGCGATAACACCCTTGATGGCGCGCTTGCGAACATCAAGGCTAAGCCACCGCAATACAAGACGCTTGCGGCCGTAATTAATTTCGACGGAGTAGCTCGCACAATTGACAAGACCAATCCCGATTTCGTGTTCGCCCAAGGACAAAAAGGAATGGCTCTTGCCGAACAACAAGATTGGCTTGCGGCTGCCAATTCGCTGAAACTGGCGATCGACGCCAGCCACAGCATTCAAGCAAGCTCCCCAATCGATAAACCTAAGCTCGCCGCGCTGACCGGCCAACTCACGGCCACCAAGGCACGTGCGCTCTACGAAGCCGGGTATTGTCGCTCCGCTTCTCCGTTGCTAAAGACCGCCGCCGCGTACGATGCGTTTGCCAGCGACGCACTGAAACACCCGTGCAACGACCGGGCAGGTGTCCTCTTCTGCTTCGACTCGGACGACTATTGCAGGAAATAGCAGACACACACGAGGCACCCACGCGCTGGCACAAGATTGCCAGCGCATTTCCCACATATTGAGCGATCGCGTCCCATTAATAGGGATGCTTGTCCAAATGTTGACGTGCTTCCCGCCACGGCTCTAACGTTCGTCCCAACGCCATTCGATTCGGCCGCCCCGCTCGCGGGTGACGGCCTGGCACAGAACACAGGAGACAACCGTGGCTCATTCCGCGTCGCGCACCCACGCCAACCCGCCGGAACAGTTGCCCGCACATGCCGGCATCGCATCCGATCCTGCCGCCCGTGCAGCCGCCGCGCAGACAACAGCGCCCAGCCGCAAGCGGCTGCTGATCCTCGCGTTGCTGTTCGTCACAGTGGTGATCAACTATCTCGACCGCAGCAACCTGTCGATCGCCGCGCCCGCGCTGTTCAAGGAACTCAACATCGACCCGGTACGCGCGGGCCTCGTGTTCTCCGCGTTCGGCTGGACCTACGCGCTGATGCAGATCCCGGGCGGCTGGCTCGTCGACAAGGTGTCGCCGCGCGTACTGTATGCCGGTGCGCTCGCGCTGTGGTCGGCCGCGACGCTGCTGCTCGGCTTCGCGGGCTCGTTCGTCGGGCTGATCGTGCTGCGCCTCGCGGTCGGTGCGCTCGAAGCGCCGGCCTACCCGATCAACAACCGCGTGGCGACGACCTGGTTCCCGACCCGCGAACGCGCAAGCGCGATCGGCGGCTACACGTCGGGCCAGTTCGTCGGCCTCGCGTTCCTCACGCCGGTGCTCGCGTGGCTGCAGGTGCATCTCGGCTGGCACATGGTGTTCGTCGCGACCGGCCTCGCCGGCATCGTGTGGGCCGCGATCTGGTATGCGGTGTATCGCGAGCCGCGCGCGTTTCGTGGTGTCAACGCGGCCGAGATCGCGCTGATCCGCGACGGCGGCGGGCTCGTCGATCTCGAGGACCGCGTCGCGGCACGCACCGAACGCGCGCCGTCGACGTGGCGCGACCTCGGCGTCGTGCTCGGCCGGCGCAAGCTGTGGGGCATCTATCTTGGCCAGTTCGCGCTGAACTCGACGCTGTGGTTCTTCCTCACGTGGTTCCCGACCTACCTCGTGAAGTATCGCGGGATGGATTTCATCAAGTCCGGTTTTCTCGCGTCGCTGCCGTTCCTCGCCGCATTCGTCGGCGTGCTGTGCTCGGGCGTGCTGTCGGACTGGCTGATGCGCCGAGGCGCATCGCAGGGTTTCGCGCGCAAGCTGCCGATCATCTCGGGGCTGCTGATCTCGACCTGCATCATCGGCGCGAACTACGTGACGTCGACGGGCTGGGTGATCGCGTTCATGACGATCGCGTTCTTCGGCAACGGCTTCGCGTCGATCACGTGGTCGCTGGTGTCGGGGCTCGCGCCCGCGCGGCTGATCGGCCTCACGGGCGGCGTGTTCAACCTGATCGGCAACCTGTCCGCGATCGCGACGCCGATCGTGATCGGGCTGCTGGTGGACGGGGCCGACTTCTCGCGCGCGATCACCTACATTGCCGCGATGGCGCTTGCAGGCAGCCTGTCGTACGGGTTGCTCGTCGGCAAGGTCGAGCGCATCGACGCGTAAGCGTCGGCAACGCACGGGCGGCCCGCGCACGCCGCCCTGCTACTGCTACCGCTGAACGCGCGTCGCGTCAGAACCGCTGAAACCCGTCGCGCGCGAGGTCGTGCGGATTGCCCGCCACATAATCGAGCGCGCACGCATCGGTATCGATGCCGACGGTCAGCAGCGTTTCCCAGCGCTCGGTGTCGGGCATCGACAGGTCCGGATGGAAGCACACGACGGCCTGGTCGCCGGCCGCCCCACACATCGCCGCCGCGCGTTCGCGCACATCGGTACTCGTCATCCCGTTCACGACTTCATTCAGGTGCGCGAAGCGCTCGCGCGTGGTCGAGCTGTCGGGCATGCACTCGCCGCCGCTCAACGCGCGATCGAGGAAGTGGTTCGTATGCAGCAGCCAGCCGTCCGGACGCGGCACCACCACGCCCACACCTGACGGGCTCAGCTCGATGCTCGCCGCACGCGGGTTCGCGTCGTGCCGCGTGAACACGGTCAGCACCGTCGACGCGCTCACGCGTGCGGTGCGCGCGATGTCGATCGCTTCCTGCACCGTCGTCGCGTCTTCGAGCAGGCGCCGTGCGATCGCGTGCACGGGCACGCCGGCGCTGTCGTTGTCGCTCGCGTGATGCAGGATGTTGAAGTGCAGCCCGAGCCCCGCGCTGTTCACGCCGAGCTTCGCCAGCATCCCGAATTCGGAGAACAGCTTGACGGTACGGCCGTGCGGTGTCGCGAACTGCATCAGCAGCCCCTGCGGCGCGAGGCTGTCGTGCCAGTCCCACGTCTGCAGCGTGCGCGGCGCGTGCGGGCCGGCCGGCGCGTAGACGGTCGTCGAACACTCGCCTTCGGCCGACGCGGGCGCAGTGGCGAGAATCTCGGTGCGCGCATTCAGGCAGGCGAGTTGCCAGCGCGGCAGGTCGACGCCGTCGGCGATCGCCTCGACTTCGACGGCGAGGCGCGGGCACCACGCGCCGAGCGTGGCGAGACTCCCTTCGCCGATCTCCCGTGCGCGCTGCGGCGCGATGCCGAGCTTCGGGAAGAACGCGAGATACAGCGCGACCGTCTCGCGGATCGCCGGCGCGAAGCGCTCGCCGATCAGGCGGCCGCGCTCGCGCGGATCGGTGACGTCGGTCACGAAGGTGTGCAGCTTCAAGATCAAATCTCCTGGGTTGAATGCGTTCCGGGCCCGCGCGGCCCGGAGCGTGATGCATCGTGCAGCCGCTCGACCGGCACGCGCGCCGGTCGGAACGGCGAGAACAATCAGAACGAGTAGATGAACTGCATCCCGGCCAGGTCGTTGCTGCGCGCATACGTGCCGTTGCTCTTCAGGAACACCGGATGGTTCGCCGCGTCGTGGCGGTATTCGAGCTTCACGGTGATCTGCTGCGTCGGATAGAACAACAGGTCGGCCGTGATCGCATAACGCTGCGCGCCCTTGCACTCGGTGCCGTTCGTCGACGAATCCTGGAAGCACGCCGGATCGATGCCGAAGCCGCTCGACCCGTTCACCGACGGATTGCCGCCCGCGAGCCCGTACTGGATGTTCGTGCCGCCGCCGCCGTTCGACGTGTTGTTCAGGTAATCGAAGCGCAGCGTCGCGCCCATGCGGCCGACCCACGACGTCGTCCACTTCGTGTGGCCGAGCAGCGACATCCCGTACCAGCGCGCGGTGCCGCCGTTCCACGCGCCCTTCTGCAGCTCGCCGTAGTCCACCTGCGCGTTGACCTGCGTCTTGTCGTGCGTATAGGTCACGTCGGCTTCCACGTACTTGTAGAGGCCCGTCGGCGACGAACCGTTGCACTGGTAGCCATAGCCGCCCGCCTGCGCGCACGGCGAGAACAGCGACTGCCGGCCGAGCATCCCGGAGAGGCCGAAGTCGAAGGCCGTCGACGTCGCATTGTCGAAGCGCGCGGTGATCGTCGGCGTCCAGTTGGTCTTCGTCGTGTTGTTCGCCGCGTTCGCGATCGCGCCGGCGGTGCGCAGCACCTCGTTGCCGATCACGACCTGCCAGAAGCGCGTCATCGCCGCGTTGGAGCCCTTCAGCCCGACGCCGATCAGGTTGCCCGGCTCGCTGAAGTCGTACAGCAGCCCGTGCGTGAGCGTCAGCATCTGGTTCGACGGCTGCACCTCGTAGCCGGCGAGGCTCGGCATCATCCCGATCTCGAAGGTGCGGGTCGTGCTGAGCGGCACGGTGACCACCGCCTGCGTGACGATGTTGTTGCCGATGCCGCCGTGCGAATTGCTGAACACGTTGCCGAAGCCACGGTTCGGCTGGATCACGACCTCCGCCGCCGGCGCCATCGGGCCGACGCCGAAGGTCTTCTTGATGTCGAGGTAGACGTCGCCGATCGTGCTGTTGAAGTAGTCGTACGCGCCCGGGTCGTGGTTCAGGAACTGGAAGCCGGACGTGTGCTGCGCGCGGTTGAACAGGTACACGGGATCGACGTAACCGGTGATGCTCAGGCCCGCGAGCGGGCCGGTGGTCGCCGCTTCCTGCAGCGAGTCGACTTTCAGCGACGCGTTCGCGATCTGCTCGCGCATCTGCTGCAGGTCGTCGTTCGTGAACGCCGGCGCCGCATCCGTGGCCGGTGCAGCGGCCGCCGCCGTGTTGATCGAGCCGATCTTCGCGCCGCCCGAGGCGGCAGTAGCGGTCGTTGCCGCGCCGGCCGGCTTCGCCGCCAGCATGCTCGCGCGCAGCTCGTTCACCTGCTGCTGCAGCGCGGTGACCTGCGCCTGCAGCGCCTTCATCCTGCTCGCGTCGGTCGCCTGCGGCGTGTGCGCAAATGCCGAGGCGGCTTCGAACGCCAGCAGGCACAGCGCCGTCATGTGTGTGATTTTCATGTTTTGGGTGGTCGTCGGGACGCGCGCGCCCCCGCCCGCCGCGATGAGCGGCGGGGCGCGCGAAAGGTGTGCGGGAGTGGGGAGAGCTGAGGCCGGCTTACTCGGTCTTCAGCTTCGTCCAGAGACGGTTTTGCAGACGCATCAGCTCAGGCGGAACCGGCTTGCTGAGGCTCAGCTTGCGGATCACGTCGGCGGGCGGGAACACGGCCGGATCGCTCGTCACGTCGGCGCGCACCAGATGCTTCGACGACGACACGGCCGACGGGTACGACGTGTCGTTGGTCAGGTTCGCGCTCTCCTTCTCCGACAGCACGAAATTGACGAACTTCAGCGCGGCGTCCGGATGCGGCGCATCCTTCGGCACCGCCATCATGTCGAACCACATCGCGCTGCCCTCCGTCGGGATCACGTACTTGATGTGATATGGCTTCTTCGCGGAAGCGGCCGCAATCCGCGCGGAGTTCACGTCGCCCGACCAGCCGAGCGCGAGGCAGATGTCGCCGCCCGCGAGGTCGTTGATGTAGCTGCTCGAATTGAACTGCGTGATGTACGGCCGCACCGTCTTCAGCAGCTCGTACGCGGCCTGGTAGTCGGCCGGGTTCGTCGTGTTCGGGTCCTTCTTCAGGTACACGAACGCCATCCCGAACGCATCGACCGGCGAATCGAGCACCGAGATGCCGCAGTGCTTCAGCTTCTGCGCGTACTTCGGGTCGAACAGCAGCGCCCAGCTGTCGAGCGGCGCGTCGTTGCCGAGCGCGGCCTTGACCTTCTCGACGTTCATCCCGAGCCCGTCGGTGCCCCACGTCCATGGAATGCCGAACTGGTTGCCGGGATCGTCCTTCGCGAGCACCTTCATGATTTCCGGATCGAGCAGCCCGTAGTTCGGCACCTGGCTCTTGTCGATCTTGCGGTAGATGCCGGCCTGCAGCTGCCGCGCCCAGAAGATGTCGGACGGCACGACGACGTCGTAGCCCGATGTGCCCGACAGCAGCTTCGCCTGCAGCGTCTCGTTCGAATCGAACTCCTGGTAGACCACCTTGATGCCGGTCGCCTTCTCGAAGTTCGCGATCGTCGCCTTGCCGATCGAGTTGCCCCAGTTGTACACGTTGACGACGTCCGCCGCGTGCGCCGCCGGCGCGCCGGCCCACAGGACGCCGCCCAGCGCGAGCGCCGCGCATGCCGTTCCCAGATGCTTGCTCCAATCCCCTGCCATGGTTTCCTCCGTCGATATCATGATCCGCTCGCGATGAACGGTGTGTGCTTCGGTCCGGAAAAATGTAGCCAGAGGAAATTGGCCGGTCTGCCCTGCCGTTAGGGGGACACGCGGCACAATCGGGGCATCCGGTTCCGCGCGGATACCCCGATCGGCACGGCACGTAGGCGAATCGAAAGCTTCCTTCGCCACTTCGTCATGCCAACCGAAAACCGCTCAGGATGCCTGCACGCCCGTGCGCACGCCGAAGTCCTCGCCCACGTGCGTGATGCGGCCGTCCATCATCGTCAGCGCGACGTCGATGCGGCCGATGTCGTACTGGCCGACCTCGAACAGGTCGTTTTCCAGCACGACGAGATCCGCGCGCTTGCCGGGCGTGAGCGACCCGACCTCATGCTCCATCCCGAGCTGGTACGCGCCGTGGATCGTGTACGCAGCGATCAGCTGCGGAAGGCTCAGGCGCTCGGCAATGTCCGGAAACACCGGCGCATTGGGCTCGCCCGCGAGCTGGCGCGTGTGGCCCGACTCGATGTGCTCGAGCGGCTTGTGCTGGCAGCGGCACTGGCACGCGAGGCCGTCCATGCCGATCGACACCGTCACGCCTTCGTCGAGGAACGTGCGGAACTTGTACATGTTGCTCCAGCGCTCATGGCCGTAGTGGTCGCGCAGCTGCTCGGTGTACGCGTCGACCACGCCCCATTGAAGCTGCGTGTTCGCCATCACGCCCGCGCGGCGGAAACGCGGGATGTCGTCCGGATGCGTGAGGAACGCGTGCGTGATCACGTGGCGGCGGTCGCGCGGCGGGTTCGTGCGGTTGACCTTGTCGAAGCCGTCGAGCGCCATCCGCACGGCCGCATCGCCGACGCAATGGACCATCACGTTCGCGTTCACGCGATCGGCTTCGACCAGGTAGTGGTTGAACGTGTCGGTCGGCATCGTCGGCGCGCCGCAGGTATCGGGGCGATCCGCGTACGGTTCGAGCAGGTACGCGGTGTGGTTCGCTTCGGTGCCGTCGAGGAACAGCTTCAGCGCGCGCGCCTTCACGAGCGGCGAATCGTACTGCTCGCGGTATTTGACGAGCGTGCCGACCGGATCGTCGATCTCGCCGATCACGGCGACGCTGCCCACCACGCGCAGCTTCAGGTCGCCCGCGCGCTCCATCGTCTGCAGCGTCTCGTACAGCAGCGACTGGTCGCCGCTCGGATCGAAGAAGCCCGCGTCGAACACGGTCGTCACGCCGGCCGCGCACAGCTTCTTCTGCCATGGCGGGATCGATTTCAGGTACAGGTCGATGCCGGTCGGCAGCAGGCCGGCCGCGCTGATCCGCTGCATCAGCATCGAATACGCGGCGCCGTCGACGATCAGGCCGGTCGGCTCGCCGGTCACCGCGTCCTTCTCGAACCAGCTCGCGCCTTCCTGCACGGGCGGCGTCGATGCGTCGATGCCGGCGATCTCCAGCGCCTTCGAGTTCACCCACATCGAATGGAAATCGGTCGACAGCAGGCACACGGGGCGATCCGCGCAGATCGCATCGAGCGTCTCCTTGCGCAGCAGCGCCGGCGGAATGGTCGCCTGCACCCAGCCCATCCCGGTGATCGCCGGCTCGTCCGGATGCGACTCGACGTACGCGCGCAGCGCGGCGAGCACCTGCTGCGGATCCTCGTAGTTCACGAACGCCTGGAACGCGAACGCGGTCGTCTCGAAGTGCCAGTGCGATTCGACGAAGCCCGGCAGCACGAGCCGGCCGGCCGCGTCGACGACCTTCGTATCCGCGCCGACGTACGCCTGCACGGCCGCCGTGTCGCCGACGTGGACGATCCGGCCGTCGCGCACGGCGACCGCCTGTGCCCACGGCTTGTGCGGATCGACGGTATAGACCTTCGCGTTGGTGAGAACGAAATCCGCCGGTGTCGAATCCTTCGCGGCGGGCGTCGGTTGCATCTGCATGGCCTGTCCTTTCTGTTGATCAGGTTTTCGAAGTGCTTTCACTATAGGCAGACGATTCGTGGCGGTATGCCCCCCCGCTGCCGGGGCTTTGACGAATTCCGGCCGCCTCGGGCACGGTCTTGTCATCGTTTTGGGGACAACGCGTGAAATTCGTCGGGTTGATCCGGTGAATTCCCGGCTGACGCGTGTGCGGCGTTCGCGTAACGTCGCGCTGTCCCCTGACTGCCCACGCCCGACCATGCGACTTCTCCAGCCCGACCCGGCCGCCCGCGGCCACTACCTGATCGGTGTGCGCCCCGACACGCTCGGCGCGACGTTGCGCGCGGTCGGCACGCCGGATTTCGTCGGCGCGGTCACGGAGTTCGTCAACGACAGCATCGACGCCGACGCCGTGCACCTCGAACGCTGGCGCGCGGATACGGGCAGCACGTCGGGCTTCGTCGTCGAGTGGCTCGGCAGCGGCAGCCTGCGCTTCGCGGCCGATACGCTGCGCGTGATGGATGTCTATTACCAGGACTACTGCCAGGCCGATCCGCTGGTCGCGCCGCTGCGCGGCAAGGCCGGCACGCTGCTCGTGCAGCGCCATGTCGACGGCATCGCGCACGGCGAATTCCGCCGCCGGATCTTCGACGAACCCGGCATCGAGCAGGAATGCCTGCTCGTGCACGGCAACGCGCACCTGCAATACGCGCTCGGGCTCGCACGCACCGTCGGGCGTGCCGCGTTCACGATGGACGAGCTGTTCCACTTCCGGCAGATGGTCGACCTGCTGTTCCCGATGTTCGAGCTGCATGCGCGCACCTGCGCGGCGCGGCGCGTGGCGTCGGTATCGGTGAATGCCGCGTCGCAGGCGGGCTTCGACGCGCGCCTCGAACGGCAGCACGTGCAGCTGTCGCGCCGCGAGCACGAGATCTGCAGGCTGATGCTGTGCGGGCGCTCGGTGCCCGAGGCCGCGCAGCAGCTCGACGTGAAGCTGTCGACGGCCGAGTCGTACGTGAAGCGCGCGTTCGCGAAGCTCGGCGTGCGCACGCGCCGCGAGCTGTTCGACTGGGTGCTGGTGGACTGCTGAACGCGCGCCGCCGGCTTACGCGGCCAGCGCGGCCGCCTTGATGTTGAAAGCGCGCAGCAGGTCCTCGCAGAACGCGTCGACGATCGGCTTGTCGCTCGCGCTGCGCTTCATCGCGAGATGCAGCGGCACGTCGAAGCTGAACGTCGCGCGGCCGACGGCCTTCACGAGCCCGCGCTGCTCGAACGGCTCCGCGTAATGCGCGGGCAGGTAGCCGAGATGGCCGCCCGACAGGATCAGGATCGTCGCGGCCTCGATGCTGTCCGCGCTCGCGGTCACGCGCCGCTCGGGCAGCGGATACTGCTCCTCCGGCACCGGATAGGTGCGCCAGACCCAGTCGTGAAGCTGCAAATCGTCCGCCGTCACGGGCCGCGACGCATGGAACAGCGGATGCCCGCGCCCGCAGTAGATCACCTGCTGCTCGGTGAAGAGCGGCGTGTAGAGCAGCCCGGGCACGCGATGCCAGAAATAGCCGATCGCGAGATCGAGCTGGTTGTTGACGAGGCTTTCCTCGAGCTCCTGCGGCGACGCGACCTTCATCGCGAACGTGACGGCCTGGTCGCGCTTGCGGAATGCGCCGATCGCATCGGCCACGCGCGCGTTCTCGACGAGCGGCGCCTGGCCGATCAGGCCGATCGACAGCGTGCCGACCAGCTTGCGGTCGATGTCGCGCACCCGCGCGACGAATTCGGAGGTTGCCGCGACGAGCGTGCGCGCGGTGGCCGCGAAGCGTTCGCCCTTCGACGTCAGGCGAAAGCCGCCGCGCCCGCGATCGCACAGCTTGAAGCCGACGCGCGCTTCGAGCGCCGACAGCTGCGTGCTGATGGTCGACTGCCGCACGCCGAGCGACGCCTCGGCGGCCGTGATGCCGCGTGCGTCGACGACGGCCAGAAAGACCCGGATGAGCCGGAGATCGAGATCGGAGGTATTCGAGAACATGCTTCAAGTCGCTGCGCGTGTGCGCGTTACCCTGCCGGCCAGCCCGACGCGCCTCGCACGCCACGCTCGCCGCCTGCGCCGATGAACCGAACCGGACGCGCGCCGCCATCGGCAGCGGTGCGCGTCGCCACCGTCATTCAGATGCCACCGCGAGCGCGCGTTCCATGTCGAACACGGCCGGCCGCAGCCGCCGGTAGCAGAGGAACGCCACCGCGCACAGCACGATCGCCGCGATCAGCGCCGACTGCGTGCCTGCGCGCTCGATCAGCGACCCGCCCGCGACCGAGCCGACGCCGTAGCCGAGCGCGACGCAACCCGGCGACAACGCGGCCGACTTGCCGACCAGGTCGTACTGCGGAATCGTCGCGTAGATCAGCAACGCGCCGCCGGTCCAGCAGCCGATGAAGACGATCGCACCGAGCGTGAACGTCGCGGCCGAGGCCGGCAGCGCGAGCAGCACGGCCGCGACCGCGCAGCCGCCGAGGTTCACGAGCGCCCAGCGGCGCAGGCCCGCGCCCGCGCCGAGCTTCGGCATCGCCGCGCAGATCACGAGGCTCGCGATGTTCGCGGCGCCGAGCACGAGCGACACCGACTTGTCGCTCAGGCCCGCCGCGGTGCCGATCTTCTCGAGGAAGGTCCACACGACGCCGACGCCGCCGTACAGCGCGAGCTGCGCGCACAGCACGAGCATCGCGCCCGTGCGGTCGATGCGGCCGGCGACACCGGCCGGCGTCGGCGCGGCCATCGTCTCGCCGCGGCGAAACAGCGGCGTCGCGAGCACGAACATGCCGAGCACGCACGCGACGAAGCCGAACACGCCGTGCGCGCCCCAGGTGTCGCTCAGCATCGGGAAGATATAGGCGAGCAGCACCATGCTCCACGTCACCTGCCCCATCAGCATGATCCCGAGATTGCGTTCCGGCGCGCGCGAATACGACAGGTAGCGCAGCGCGATGCCGTTCAGCCCGCCCGAGCCGACGCCCGCGATGAACTGCAACGCCGAATACGCCACCAGCCCGTGCGTCGCGAGCGTGCCGAGGTTCGCGCCGGCCGCGAGCGTCACCGCGCCCGCGAGCACCCACCGCACCGGCTGGCGGCCGAGCACGAACGCGACGAGCAACGTGCCCGTCGATTCGCCGAGCACCTCGATGAAGCTCGACAGCCCGAGCGCCGCTTCGCCGAAGCCCCAATGACGTTCGACCTGCCCGACGATTGCGGGCAGGCCGAGGAAGACCGTCGGCCCGAGCATGCCGAGCAGCAGCATCACGACGACGAACAGCGCGCTTTCCTGTCGCGCTTCATCCTGCAGGTTGACTACATTCATCTGGTGTCTCTCTCCGTGTCCGCGGTGCGGACTGTCTCCTCTGGGGATCGTCTTTTGTTGTGTCGCCATGACGGGGCGGCCCGGCGCGGGGCCGCCCTCGCGTCGCTTACATCGGGAAGCCCATCGCCTTGATGCCGCTGATCCATGCGCGCTTCCAGCCGCCTTCCGCATCCGCGCCGTCGAACGCATGGAACGTGATCTTCGCGGCGACCCAGCGCATCGGCTCGGGCGGGATGTAGCTCGGGCTCTGGTTCGCGATGTCGAGCTTGCGCTCGGGGCTGTCTCGATCGAACAGGATGTTCAGCCCCATGAACGCGCCGAACCGGCTCGCCGCGACGCCGAAGCCCGTATAGCCGGCGACGAACACGGCCTTGTCGCCGAGGTAGCGCTTCGCGAACACCGAGCCGCGCGAGCAGTAGTCGATCGGGCCGCCCCACGCATGCGAGAAGCGCACGTCGCACAGTTGCGGGAACGTGCGGTAGAACGCTTCCGCTAGCCGGTAATACGTTTCGCGCTGGCCGTCCTGGTGCGGTTCCGGGTCGCCGTCGAAGTGATAGCTCACCAGCCCGCCGAAGATGATGTTGTTGTGCTTCGTCAGCCGGAAATAGTTGAGCTGCGTGCGCGTGTCGTACACGCCCTGGCGGTTCTTCCAGCCGATCCGCGCGAGCTGTTCGTCGGTGAGCGGCTCGGTCGCGAGCACGTGGTCGCGCACCTGCATCACGCGACGATTAATGTCGGGAATCCCGACCTTCGCGGTGCCGCTGCCGAACACCACGCGCGGTGCGCGCACGCTGCCCTTCGGTGTCTTCACGAATACGGTGCTGCCTTCGTCGGTCACCGTCACGAGCGGCGTGTGCTCGTACAGCTTCACACCGAGCTTCAGCGCCGCGCGCTTCAGCCCCCACGCGAGCTTCGCCGGATGCACGATGCCGCTGCGGTTGCGCGACCACAATGCGCCCGCGAACAGCGGCGAATTCAGTTGTTCGAGCGTTTCCTCGCGGTTCAGCAGCACGACGTTGTGGCCGTATTCGCGATGCAGGTCGTAGTCGCCCTTCAGGTGCGCGATGTGCTCGGGATCGACCGCGACCGTCATCTCGCCGTTCCACTCGATATCGGCGTCGATGTCGTAGCGCTTCAGCGTGTCCTCGAAGCCGTCGAGGTTGTGATGGCCGAATGCCTCGAGCTGCGCGATGTCGTTCGGGAACACGCGCACCGCGTTCGGCAGCCCGTGCATCACCGACGTCGAGATGATCCCGCCCGCGCGGCCCGATGCGCCGTGCGCCACTTTGCCGGCCTCGATCAGCACCACGTTCAGGTGCGGCATCTGTTCCTTCGCCTGCACGGCCGCCCACAGCCCCGTGAAGCCGCCGCCGACGATCAGCAGGTCGGCCGTCACGTCGCCGACGAGTTCCGGCTCGGTCGCCGGCGCCGCCGGGTTGTCGAGCCAGTACGGGAACAGCTTCGTATTCGCGAGCGCCGCCTCGACGCCCAGTGCGACCGGCGCGCCACGCATTGCGTGCGCCTGCTCCGGTGCAGTCTCTCTTGTCTTGACTTCCATTTCCATGATCCCAGCCATCACACGCGAAAAGCGAAACCGCCGCCGGGCGCGCGTCACACGGACGACGCGCCCGGCGGCGGCTTCGGACATCACGACTTCTCGAGCAGCACGTAGAACTTCTTCGCGTCCTCGATCGTCTCCCAGCGGCCCGCGAAGCCGGCCGGCAGGAGGTAGCCCTGGCCCGGCGTGAATTCCTTGCGGTTGCCTTCGACGTCGGTCAGCGCGATCCGGCCCTCGACGAGCCACACGGCTTCGTCAGCCGCGGTTTCCGGAAACTCCACCGAGCCGGCTTTCCCTTCCCACCAGCCGATGATGTAGTTGCCGCTCTTGCCTTCCGCCGCGCGCCAGTCGCTTTCATCCATGCCGAAGTCGAGCTTCGTGAATTCGCCGATGCCTGCGCCGAGCGGCAGGATGTCCTTGATCAGTTTGGTCATGTGAATCTTTCGTCTCTTGATTGAAAAAAGCAGAGACAAAGTTACTCATTTACACTGCCCCGGTATGCCCCCCTCCGGGGGGGACAAGCGGTGTTTTCCGGGGCGAACGGGTCGGCAGGACAACCGACGGTGTTTCCCCCTAAAGACGTTTTTCGTTGTGACCGCTACAATCGCGCCGCTTTTCACCCGGGGAACCGCATGCTGCTCAACGTGAACCCCTTCCACCGCGACAACGACCGCTTCAACGTGTCGTTCAAGGCGCTGGGCGAGCTGATCGAAACGGTCGGCACGCCGCACTTCGTGCCGCGCCTCACGCAACTGCTCAACGAAGTCGTGCCGCTCGACGTCGCGCACGTCGAACGTTCGCGCGTCGACGGCTCGATGCCCACAGGCTATCGATGCGAATGGATCGGCAGCAGCGGCATCGATACCGAATCCACCGAAATCTCCGACGTGATGACGCTCTACTACGAGCGCTTTCTCGACAGCGACCCGCTGTTCGCGGGGCTGCGCGGCAAGACGGGCACGATGCTCGTGGTGCGCGACATCGCGGCGATCCCGCCCGGCGAATTCCGCCAGCGGCTCTTCGACGACGTGCATATCGGGCACGAATGCGTGCTCGCCCGCGGCACACGCTATTCGCAGCATTCGATCGCGCTGGAGCGCGGCCGCGACCGGCCGCCGTTCACGCTCGCCGAGATGAACCGCTTTCGCAGCATCAGCGACGTGCTGTTCCCGCTGCTCGAACTGCATGCGTCGACCACGGCCGCGCGGCGCGTCGCGCACCCGACGCCCGACGTCCATCCGCTCGCGCAATTCGATGTGCGGATCGCGGCCGACGGCGTGAAGCTGTCGAAGCGCGAATACGAAACCTGCAAGCACCTGCTCTCCGGCAAGACCGTGCCGGAGACGGCCGGGATCCTCGGCGTGCGCGTCGCGTCGGCCGAGTCGTACGTGAAGCGCGCGTTCGCGAAGCTCGGCGTGCGCACGAAGCGCGAGCTCGCCGCGTGGGGTTCGGCCACCACCGCGTTCCCGCCCGCCGGATCGCACGACAGCACCGCGCCGCCGGACATCCCACGCTGACACACCCGGCCGCACTGTGCGGCCCCGTTCGGTTGCGCCGCGTCGATGCGGCGGCGCCACTTGCATCGAAGCCCGTCGATGTAAACGTTGCGACTTCAAAATCTTCGCGCGGGCGTTCTCCTCTACCATCGGCCGATCGCTTGACCTCAAAAAAAGGAGACGGCCCATGTCCCGCGAACTGAATCAACCGATGGGCGGCAACGACATGCCGCGTTTTGGCGGCATCGCCACGATGATGCGGCTGCCGCAAGCCGCCACGACCGACGGCCTCGACGTGTGCTTCGTCGGCGTGCCGCTCGACCTCGGCACGTCGAACCGCTCGGGCTCGCGCTTCGGCCCGCGCCAGATCCGCACCGAATCCGTGCTGCTGCGCCCGTACAACATGGCCACGCGCGCGGCGCCGTTCGATTCGCTGCAGGTGGCCGACATCGGCGACGTCGCGACCAACCCGTACGACCTGAAGGACTCGGTGCGCCGCATCGAGGAGGCGTACGACGAGATCGTCGCGAACGGCTGCCGGCCGATCACGCTCGGCGGCGACCACACGATCGCGTGGCCGATCCTGCGCGCGCTGCATAAAAAGTACGGCAAGGTCGCGGTCGTGCACGTCGACGCGCACGCGGACGTGAACGACACGATGTTCGGCGAGAAGATCGCGCACGGCACGCCATTCCGCCGCGCGGTGGAAGACGGCCTGCTGCAATGCGACAAGGTCACGCAGATCGGCCTGCGCGGCACCGGCTACCACGCGGACGATTTCGACTGGTGCCGCCAGCAGGGCTTCACCGTCGTGCAGGCCGAGGAATGCTGGAACCAGTCGCTCGCGCCGCTGATGGCGCAGGTGCGCGAACGCGTCGGCGACACGCCGGTCTACCTGAGCTTCGACATCGACGGCCTCGATCCGTCGTTCGCACCCGGCACCGGCACGCCCGAAATCGGCGGCCTCACCGTGCAGCAGGGCCTCGAGATCGTGCGCGGAATGAAGGGCCTGAACATCGTCGGCGCGGACCTCGTCGAAGTCGCGCCGCCGTACGATCCGACCGGCACCACCGCGCTCACCGGCGCGAACCTCGCGTTCGAGATGCTCTGCGTGATGCCGGGCGTCGCCTACCGCTAACCCGACCGACAGGATGCCCCTCATGTCCACCGCCGAGCTTTCCCGTTCCACCGCCACGTTCGTGCTGCCCGCGGCGCACATTGCCGGCCAGCCCGTGCGCACGCCTGCCGACGCGCCCGGCGCGCCGATCTTCGACGCGTCGACCGGTGCCGCGATCGGCTGGCAGGAATTCGCGACGGCCGCGCACGTCGACGCCGCGGTGCGCGCCGCGCGCGACGCGTTCGCCGGCTGGCGCGATACGCCGCCCGCCGAGCGCGGCCGGATGCTCGTCAGGATCGCCGAGCGCGTCGAAGCATCGCGCGATCGCCTGGCGGCGCTGCAGATGCAGGTGAGCGGCAAGCCGCCGTTCGAAGCCGACGCCGATGTCGGCGACGTCGCCGCGACGTTCGCGTACTACGCGAAGCTGTGCGAGGACCCAGCGCTGTTCGCCGCCGAACCGGTCGCACTGCCGAGCGACGCCGTCACGGCCGAGCGCTTCTACGACTCCGTCGGCGTCGCGGCGCTCGTCATGCCGTGGAACTTCCCGATGGTCACGACCGCATGGAAGCTCGCGCCCGCGCTCGCGGCCGGCTGCGCGGTCGTGCTGAAGCCGTCCGAACTCACCTCGCCCACCGAGCACGCGCTGCTCGACATCGTCGCCGAAGCCGGTGTGCCGGCCGGCGTCGTCAACGTCGTGAACGGCGGCGCCGAGGTCGGCGCGGCGCTGACCGCGCATCCGCTGATCGACAAGATCTCGTTTACCGGCAGCACCGCGGCCGGCCGCAAGGTCATGCAGGCCGCGGCCGTCGACATGAAGCGCGTGACGCTCGAACTCGGCGGCAAGTCGTCGCTGATCGTGCGCGACGACGCCGACCTCGACGTCGCCGTGTCGCTCGCGGTCGCGGGCGCCTTCACGAACGCGGGCCAGATGTGCTCGGCCACCGCGCGCATCCTCGTGCACGACAGCGTGTACCGCAGCTTCATGGCCGCGTTCGAGACCGCCGTGCGCGCGCTCGTCGTCGCGCCGCCGGCCGCGGAACAGGTCGCGATGGGGCCGCTGATCTCGGCCGCACAGCGCACGCGCGTCGAAGCGATGCTCCAGCAAGGCATCGATGCGGGCGCACGCGTCGCCTTCAGCGGCCGGGTGGCGGATGCCGGCGGCGACGGCTTCTTCATGGCGCCCGTCGTGATCGCCGAGCCGGCCGCCGACAACCCGCTGTGGACCGACGAAGTGTTCGGCCCCGTCGCGTGCGTGAAATCGTTCCGCACCGACGACGAAGCGATCGCGCTCGCGAACGACACGCGCTACGGGCTCGTCGCGACCGTCGTGACGCGCGATGCGGCCATCGCCAAGCAATTCCAGCAGCGCGTGCGTGCGGGGCTCGTGTGGATCAACGCGCCGCAGCTCATCTACCCGCACGTGTGCTGGGGCGGGTTCGGGCTCAGCGGGATCGGGCGCGAACTCGGCGTGGCGGGGCTGCGCAGCTATCAGGAACTGCGCCACGCGATGCGCGCGATCGACTGATCAGTGGGGCCTTCCAGGCCGTTGGCGGCACCGTGTCTCGTGGCACGGTGCCGTTTTTTTTACCGATTTCCGGAAAGAGGCCCGGGCGGCACGGCAACCGGCGCTCGTCGGTCATGCGCTTGCACGGTGCGTGAGCAACGATCAATGCGAATGCGCCGCAGCATGATCGTGCTCGCGCAACTGGCCAGGAATCGCACACGCCGCGAGCCCGCCCGCCTCGATCCACACGCGTGTGCGTTCCGCGGCCTTGTCGATCAGTTGTGCGCACTGCGAATAGTCATAGGACGACACCTCGAGCGGACAGAGCGGCGGCACGACATGAATTTGCGCGCGGGCCCCGTATAGCTCCAGATCGCGCACCAGTTGCCGTGCGATCACGAGCGTCAGCGCGTGCGTCGCATGCGCGATCGGGCTGCGCGGCGGGACGCGCAACGCGCAGGCGAACCCGGCCGGCAGCACGACGATCCGCTTGGCGCCGAGCGCGATCGCGACCGAGATCGGCGTATTGTTCGCGACGCCGCCGTCGACGAGCTCCACGCCGTCGATGCTGACCGACGGAAACACGCCGGGAATCGCCGCGCTGGCCTGCACCGCATCCACGACCGGGCCGGCCGACAGCACGACTTCGCGGCCGCTCAGCACGTCGGTCGCGACGATGTGGAGCGGCAACGCGGCCTGCTCGATCCGGCTGTACGGCAGGTTCTTTTGCAGCAGCAGGCGCAGCGCGTCGGCCTCGACCAGATGCGGCCGGTTGCGCAGCAGCATCGCGAAGAGGCTGCGCATCGAGAACGGCATCACGTCCTGGCGGCGGATTCTGCACCACAGCGCTTCAAGCATCGCGACGCCGTCCATATCCGGCCGGCCGGCGAAATAGGCGGCGTTGATCGCGCCCGCCGACGCGCCGATCACGCAATCGGGCCGTTCGCCGCTCGTGACCAGCTCGCGGAGCATGCCGACCTCGATCGCACCCAGACTGCCGCCGCCGGCGAACACGAAGGCGGTCGAGGGAATGGAATCGGACGTCACGGTGCGCCCTCCTGCGGTTGGCTGCGACGGTGGTTTCGTCATGATGAATCGTGCAGCGCTCCGGAGGTCCTGATGAAAACCCTGCCGGCGCACGGATCCAGCCGGTCGGCCGACGATGGACGAAACGGCCGGCGCCCGGACCACCGTGCTGCCGGCGGCGGTCACGCGGCAGCATCAGGCGCACGCGCGTTCACACACGCGGGCCGGATGTGCGCGGCCACCGCGCACCTCCGCTTCATGGCCGCGTTCGGAACGGCCGTGAGCGACATCGACTGACCGGTCGGCTGCCCCGGCCGCTGACGGCACCGTGTCTCCTCCACGTTCCGCCTTTTTCTGCGCATTCGATATATTCCGTAGAATATATCGATACCTGCACTTCCGGAGACTCGCCATGCCCCGCACGCCGACGGATCGCGTCTCGCAGCGCGCCGCACGGGAACAGCCGCTCGCGCGCAAGATCCGCGCGCTCAGGCCGCTGTCGAGCGATGCACGCGCGCAGCAGGTCACGGATGTCGTCGACGCGTTCCGGCGTCTACGCGGCAGCGTCGTGCGCTTCATCCGGATGTTCTCGGCCGCGCATGCCGACGACACGCCGGACGATGCGCTGTCCGCGATGGGCTTTCGTGAACTGCTGTCGACGCTCGAAGACGACGCCCGCGCCGCCCGCTTCACGCGCCTGCCCGAACTCGAACGGGCGATCGGCCACGCGCGCCGCCTCGAACGCACACGCGACGACGTGTTCTCCGATTCATTCAGCAACGACCCGGCCGCGATGCGCGACGCGGTCGCCGCGCTGGAGCGCGTCGACCTGCTGTTCGTCGGGCTGTGCGTCGAGTACGTGATGGCGCGTCATGCGCCGGCATCGCTCCCCGTTTCGCCCGAGGCCCCGTCCGATCGATCGCTCGCCGACCATTCAACTGCGCTCTGCTGACCGTGCCACACCGCGTTGCTCCGTGATTTCCCCGGAATTGATAGCGTTATATTCCGTGGTATATTTCGCGAATCTTTCGCGCATCCGTCTCCGGCCCGACCATGCCGGACAGAGGTCAACATGCACGCTCCGCCCTTTCGCCTTGCCCGCACGGCGGATCTTTCGTCGCCCGGCGGTAACCTGCCCGCGGCAACCGGCACGCGGATCGACGCTTGCTGCGCGCCGTCGCGCGCGCAACTGACCGAGCTGAAGCGCCGCGCGCGCCTGTCCGAGCTCGATGCGAACCTGCACTGCTCGATCATCGGCACCTGCCTGACAACGCACGAACTGCGCAGGCTCGTGCCGAAGTTCACCGACCTCGACCGCCAGCGCGCGACCGACCTCGAGATCCATCACGCGGCCGTCGAACTCGCCATCGACGGCACGGCCGGCGCCAAGGCCTTGCACAAGGCGCTCGACGAGCGCTACGCCGGTGCGATTCGCGCGTTCGACAGCGCGAAGGATGCGGATGAACTCCTCGCGCGCTGGAAGGAAGCGCTGAAGAGCGGCGACGTTCCGCCCGCGTACTGGGCGCTGATGACGCATCCGCGCACGACGATGGGCGTACGCCAGGCCGCGTTCGGCGACCTGCACATGCTGTCGCACCTGGTCGGCGCGGCCAATCGCGCCGATATCCGGCGGCTGGTCGCGCTGGAGGAAGAGAATGCGGCGCTGCACGCGAAGGTCGAGCGGCAGCAGGTGCGCCTGCACGAAATGAGCGCGCAGCGCGACGCGGCGCTGCAGGAACGCGATGCCCTCGCCGCGCGCCAGAACGCGCAGCCGCTGGCGGCGGAAAGCGTCCTGCGCGACGAAGTGCACGAACTGCGCGAAGCGCTGGCCGCGCGTGACGAACGGCTCGCGCTGCACACGAGCCGCCGCGAGGCGGCCGAGCAGCGGATCGCCGCGGAACAGGCGAGCGCCCGCGCGATGCGCGCGCGGCTCGACGACCTGATGGCGATGGTGAAGACGCTGCGCGCCGAAGCGAGCGCGATCGAACAGGCGGTGCAGGCGTCCGCGAACGATCCGGCCGAATGCGCAGCCGATCCGCTGTCGATCCTTCGGGGTACGCGTCTGGTGTATGTCGGCGGGCGTCCGGGCTCGAACCGCGCGATCAAGCGGATCGTCGAAACGGCGGGTGGCGAGGTGACGCTGCACGACGGCGGCATCGAGGATCGCAAGGGCCTGCTGGCCGCGGCGCTACCGGGCGCGCGGATGGTCGTGTTCCCGGTCGACTGTATCGACCACGATTCGATGAACCTGCTCAAGCGCATCTGCGAACGCCACCACATCGCGTACTACCCGCTGCGGACGGCGAGCGTTGCCAGTTTCGTCGAGCTGATCGGGCGGCTCGATGCGCAGTCGCGCGATGTGATGGCACCGGATACCGCCACGGGCGACGCGTCGCGCTTCTGCCTGCGGCACGGCTAGCGCCCTGATTCGTTTCGCCGCATACGTTGCACGCGGCCCTTCAGCGGGCCGATGAAAGCCCGTTGTCAGCGTAAGCGCACCTTCAGCGCCGGACCATTTTCGTGAGCGCGGCGATGTCGTCGGCGCAAGCCGCGTAAGCGCGCTCCTCGATCCCGCGATAGAGCCGGATGATCTCCTCGCCGACCGGCGTGAGCACGCTGCCGCCGCCGCTCTGCCCGCCATGTTCGGACACCGTCGCCGGCGATTTCAGCGAGCGGTTCAGTTCGTCCATCAGCAACCACGCACGCCGGTACGACATCTTCAGGCTGCGTGCCGCCGCCGAAATGGAACCGTGCTCGCGCACGGCTTCGAGCAGCGCGACCTTGCCCGGCCCGAGCGCGATCGTGTCGGCTTGCTGGATACGCATCCTGAACCGCACCTCAGGCTTGGGGTGTGCCGGTGTCTTCATGTTGTCCCGCCCTTTGAACGATGCGGGCAAGCATACACGATGGCCGGTGCGGCGCGCGCCGGTTCAGACCTCGAGCACGCGCGCGACGACGCCGGCCAGCCGCTTCACGTGGCGCGGCGCGGGCAGCAGGTCGGCGCCCGAGAACAGCAGCGGCGCGCCGTCGTCGATCGACAGCGGCGCATCGCCGCATTCGAACGCGACGATCACGTGTTCACCGACGGGCGTGTTGAACAGTTCGTGCCAGGAGAACGTGACCGCGTAGCCGTCGTGCGCATGCGCGATGAACACCATGCGCTTGAAGTCGCCCGGCGCGTCGTTGCGTAGCCCGGCCGCGTCGAGCAGGTCTTTCAGCCGCGCACCGCGATAGGGCGCGACCGAACGGATGAAGCGGTTCGTCGTGAAGCAGCGCAGGTCGAACGGCTCAACCGTCGCGCTCGCGTGCCGGCGCAGGTCGTCGAGCGTCACCGTCATCGGCCGCTCGAATGCGCCCGTCAGCGCGATCGAGCCCGCCGCCGCCTGATGCGCCGAAGGCGCCGCCGTCCCTGCCATCTCCATCGCCCGCCTCCATGACGGCCCGTCGGTGGACAGGCCTGCGTTGTATCGGCGGATATATTACGCCGCTAAAAAGCCGGACGACAGAATGTGCGCCACATGAGCGGCATAACGGCGGCCGATCGTGCCCGGCTCTGCGTGGCGCTACGCCAGCACGATGTGCTTGATGGCCTTCTTGAGGCTCTTGAAGCTGTCGACCGATTCCGCCTTCGGGTCCGTCACCAGTGTGCCGATCCGCGCCGGCTCGCAGAAGCTGATCCGGCTGTTCGTGCCGAGCTTGCTGAAATCGGCGAGGATCGCGACGTCCGCCGCATTGCTGACCATCGCGCGCGCCACTTCGGTTTCCATCCGGTCGTAGTTGGTCGCGCCACGCACGGCATCGACGCCCACCGGCGACAGCAGCGCGAGATCGGCGCGGTAGCGGAAGATTTCGGCAACCGTGCCGTCGCCGACGGTCGCGGCCGCGCGACTGCCGATCATCCCGCCGAGCAGGATCGTTTCGTTGTTCGCCTGCGCCGGGTCGCTCGACCGCATCTTCAGCGCGACGTCGATCGAATTCGTGACGATCGTGAGGCCCGACAGCTTCGCCAGTTCCTCGGCCAGCAGCGTCGTGGTCGTGCCCGCGTCGATGAACAGCGTCTGCGAGCCCGTGACCAGCCTGGCCGCCGCGCGGGCGATCGCCAGCTTCGCCTTCACGTGCGTCTGCGCGCGTTCGGCGATCGGCGCTTCGTCGCCCACCTGCACCGCACCGCCGTGTACGCGCTTCAGTTCACCGAGCGCCTCGAGGTCGACGAGATCGCGCCGCACGGTTTCCCGCGACACGTTCAGGTCGGCCATGATCCGGTCGGTGGAAACGCGCTGCATCTTCGATAACAGAAGCCGGATCCTCTGGTATCGCTCTTCTTGCCACATGGAATGTCCTCGGAATGAACGCCAATGTTATTCGAACGGCGGACTACGCAGCGCTCTCCTCCATCTTTTTGATGCCGACGAGGGTCTGCAGGGATTGACGGACCGCCTGGAACTCGCGGCTCGTCATCTTCGAAAACACCACGTGGATGCGGTCGTCGTCCGGCGCGGCGTCGTCCTGCTCGATGATGAACTGGACGATGCGCGCCTGGTCGATGCCGGGCATCGCCTGCAGCGACGTCAGCTTCACCGCGCCGCGGCGCGCGAGGATGCGCACGCCCCAGCGCTGCCGTGCGGCGAAGAAGCGCTTCTCGATCGGCTTCAGGCCGGCCAGGATCGCGAGCACGATCGCCGTCGCGGCGATCGCGGCGACATACATGCCGCCGCCCACGGCCAGCCCGACCGCCGCCACGACCCACAGGCTCGCCGCGGTCGTCAGGCCGCGGATGATCTCGCCGCGCAGCATGATCGAACCGGCGCCGAGGAAGCCGATGCCCGACACCACCTGCGCGGCGACGCGCGACGGGTCCAGCGACACGTTCTTCGCGTTCTGGATATCCGCGAAGCCGAACGCCGACACGACCATCACGAGCGCGGCGCCCACGGCCACCAGCATGTGCGTGCGCAATCCCGCCGCCCACGACAGGCGCTCGCGCTCGATGCCGACGATGCTGCCGAGCAATGCCGCCAGCAACAGGCGGGACACGATTTCCAGCTGACTGATCATGCGAAGTCTCCTTGCTTTGCCTGGTCTACCTGATGAAGCACGGCCCACCGGGGCCGTCGCCCGATTCTTCCTGCCCTCGCCCGCCCGTTGCCAACCTCGGCAACCGGATGGTTGTATTTTTGTGCGTTCTTGCGATTTTGTGCGTTCTAATATACGGTACGCAAAACTACAAAGCCAGACCCAAGTTCGTTTGTTTCATCCGATCAGCACGATCAATCGTCAGACCATTCAGGCAACACGATCCGGAACACTTGCTTAGGAGACCCACATGATGAAGAAGGCATGGATGCTGGCCGCAACACTGCTGGCGGCGCTGGCGACGGCCCCCGGTCACGCGTCGGAAGGCGACGTCTGCAAGAAGGTGACGCTCGGCGATGTCGGCTGGAGCGACATCGCCGCCACCACCGGCGTCGCGATGATGCTGCTCGACGGGCTCGGCTATGAGGCGACCAAGACGATCGCGTCGCCGCCGATCGTGCTGGCAGGCGTGAAGAAGGCACAGATCGACGCGTTCCTCGGCTACTGGGATCCGAGCATGACCCCGACGGTCAAGCCGTTCGTCGATGCCGGCGCCGTCCACCAGCTGCCTCAGCCGAACCTGATCGGCGCGCGCTACACGCTGGCCGTGCCGCAATACGCGTCGGACAAGGGCCTCAAGAGTTTTGCCGACATTGCCAAGTTCCGCGACCAGCTCGACGGCAAGATCTACGGGATCGGCGCCGGCAACAACGGCAACGCGCTGATCCAGCGGATGATCGACAAGAACGAGTTCGGGCTCAGCGGCTTCAAGCTGGTCGAATCGAGCGAGGCCGGGATGCTCGTGCAAGTGACGCGCGCGGTGCAGGAGCACCGGATGATCGTGTTCCTGGCGTGGGAGCCGCATCCGATGAACATCACCTACAAGATCGCCTATCTCGACGGCGGCGACAGCGTGTTCGGCCCGAACTACGGCTCGGCGAAGGTCTATACGCTCGTCACGCCCGGCTATCTCGAACGCTGCCCGAACGTCGGCCGGCTGCTGACCAACCTGAAATTCACGACCGACGAAGAGAACCAGCTGATGGTGCCGATCATGAATCACGCCGATCCGGTCGCCGTGGCAAAGGAATGGGCGAAGAAGAACCCCGGTGTGCTGTCAAAGTGGCTCGATGGTGTCACGACCATCGACGGCAAGAACGCGAAGGACGCGATCGAGAAGCGCATCGGCACATGAGCACGCAACACAAGGAACCACCCATGCACAAGCATCTCGCGCTGTTCGACCTCGACCACACGCTGCTGCCGCTCGACAGCGACCAGGCCTGGAGCCGCTTCATCACGCGGGTCGGCTGGCGGGAAGACGACGCGCACGTGGCGCTGATCGACGAGCACTACGGTCACTATGCGGCCGGCACGCTCGACATGGACGCGTATCTCGCCGTGACGCTCGCGCCGCTCACCCGCTATCCGCGCAAGGTGCTCGAGCGCTGGCATGCACGGTTCATGGACGAAGTGATCCGTCCGGCGATCACGCCGCAGGCGCGCGAGCTGGTCGACCGCCATCGCGAGAACGGCGATCTCTGCTGCATCGTGACGGCGACCAACGTGTTCGTCACGCGGCCGATCGCGGCGGAATTCGGTATAGAGCACCTGCTCGGCATCGAGCTCGATACCGACGACGGCACACCGGATGGCGCGTTCACGGGGCGCAGCACGGGCGTGCCGAGCTTCCGCGAAGGAAAGATCGTGCGCACCACCGCGTGGCTGGCATCACTCGGCTACGCGCCGTCCGATTTCGAGCGCACCTACTTCTACAGCGATTCGATTAACGACGTGCCGCTGCTGGACTACGTCACGCATCCGGTCGCCACCAATCCCGACTCGAAGCTGTTGCACGTGGCAGGCACGCGCGGGTGGCCTGTCATGAAGTTGTTCTGATTCGGGCGCTATTCTCTGCTGTCCATTTTTCATGTCTGGAGGGGTAATGAAATACGGAGCATGCAGCAACAGTCTCGATCATTCAGGAATCCGACTCGAATCGGATCGAAAGCCTGTCGTCAACTCGCGTCAGTCGGAAAGCCGTTTTCCGCACTGGCGCGGCGTTTTCATGATCGCACTCCTGTGCACGCTGGCCGCTTGCGGCGACGGCGACTCGGGTACGGCGGCCAGCATGGCGGCCGCGCGCGCGGCCGCACCGGGCTCGGCGTCCACGCCCGTCCTGCACTGCGCGAGCGCGTGCCACTGACCGACGCCGGCCCCCGGGCCAGCCATCCAAGACAGAGAGCGATCATGCAAAACAAACCCACAACACGACGTCAATTCATCGCCGATGCGCTGAAGCTCGCCGGCGCCACCGCGATCACGGGCATGCTGCCCGAAAGCATCGCACGCGCGCAGGCCATTCCGGCCGCCACCGTGACCGGCACGATCCAGGACGTGAAGCACGTCGTGATCCTGATGCAGGAAAACCGCTCGTTCGACCATTACCTCGGCACGCTGGGCGGTGCGCGAGGCTTCGGCGATCCGCGGCCGGTCGTGATTTCGAGCGGGTATCCGGTGTGGCGCCAGCCCTGGATGCTGTCCTACGTGTTCCCGTTCAACCCGTCCTCGCCCTCCGGTACGGCGAACGGCGACACCTACTACGGCGACCTCCCTCACGACTGGGGCACCACGCACAGCGCCTGGAACAACGGCCGCTATGACAACTGGACCGCCGCGAAGACCAGCGGCACGATGTACTACTTCACGCAGAACGACATTCCGTTCTACTACGCGCTGGCGAGCGCATTCACGGTGTGCGACGCATACCACTGCTCAATGCTCGGCCCGACGGACCCGAATCGCCTGTATCTGTGGACCGGGTGCTGCGGCAACGTCACCGGCTATTCGCCGTACACGACCAACACGATGACGGGCACCGGCTGGACCACGATGCCGGAGCGCCTGAACACGGCCGGCGTCACGTGGAAGTTCTACCAGGACAAGGGCAACGGCCTGGATGCCGGCCATGGCTACGGCGAATACAACGGCTCGAAAAGCGATCTCTGGTGGAACGGCAATTACGGCGACAACGTCATCCTGAACTTCAAGCAGTACCAGAACCTCGGCGCAAGCGATCCGCTCGCGCCGGCGCTCAACGGCACGCAGATCGACCCGTCGGGCGGCGGCAAGGAATACGACACGAACCTCTTCAGCCAGTTGCGGGCCGATGTCGCCAACGGCACGCTGCCGCAGGTATCGTGGATCGCCGCGCCCTACGCCTACAGCGAACATCCGTCGTGGGCCGCGAGCGGCGGCGAATGGTACGTGAGCAACGTCCTCAATGCGCTGACGTCGAATCCGGCGGTGTGGGCCAGCACGGTGCTGCTCGTCATGTACGACGAGAACGATGGCCTGTTCGATCACATGCCGCCGGCCGTCCCGGCCAGCGCCGCTGCCGGCACCGGTCAGTCGACGGTCTCGACGGCCGCCGAATTCGTCTCCAGCAGCGGCGCCGCGTCGGACGGCTCGGCCAGCGGCGACGTGCCGATCGGGCTCGGCCCGCGCGTGCCGATGTTCGTGATCTCGCCGTGGTCGAAAGGCGGCAAGGTCAACTCGCAGGTGTTCGATCACACCTCGGTGGCCCGCTTTCTGGAAGCGCGCTTCGGGCTGCAGGAAACCAACATCACGCCGTGGCGGCGCACGGTGTGCGGCGACCTGACGTCGGCTTTCGATTTCTCGAACGCCGACCAGGCGGTGCCCGCGATCCAGCCGCCGGTGAGCAACATGAACCCGAACGGCCCGGCCGTCCTGATCCCCTATCCGACCACCACCGCGGTGCCGGCACAGGCGGCCGGCCGCAGCACGGCCTGCCGCCTGCCCTACGAGTTCTTCGTGCAAGGCAAGGTCAACCGCGCCGGCCGTGCGCTCGCGCTGACGATGACCAACACCGGCACCGCGGGCGTGCACCTGCAGGCGTGGGTCGACGGCACGAGCACGATCCCCCGCCATTACACGATCGCGGCCGGCGCGAGCTCGTGCGCGACCCTGTCCGATTCGCTCGCGCTGAACAGCGGCGGCGGCTACGACTATTCGGTCTACGGGCCGAACGGTTTCCTGCAGACGTTCCGCGGCAGCATCGGTTCGTCCGGCAACACGGGATCGACCGCCGAGATCAGCCTGTGCTACGACGTGGCGAACGGCAACGTGCAGATCACGCTCGACAACTCGGCGGGGTCCAGCGCGACGACGTTCCAGCTCACGGACAACGCGTACGGGATGAACACGAGGCAGTCGTACACCGTCGCCGCCGGTGCGACGCAAGCCGTCACGTGGTACGGCGACGGCGGCTGGTACGACGCCAGTATCCGCGACGCGAACGATCCGAGCTTCCTGCGCCGGGTGGCCGGCTGCGTGCAGACGCAATCCGGCACGCTGCTCACGGATTCGGCGATCGGCAATACCAGCAAGAAGTTCGTCGCGTCGCTCGCGTCGCAGGGCTCGACGTTCGGCACGCTGCGGTTCGACTACGTCGCGCCGCCGTGGAGCCACAGCCCGAAGAACTGGGTGGGCATCTTCGCGCATGGCGCGCAGCCGACCAAGGGCAGCTACAAGTCGTGGGCGTACCTGCCGAAGAACTGCGGCTCGCTGCTGTTCTCGTCCACGGCCAACAGCTCGCTGGCGTCGGGGCAGTACGATGCGTGGTACCTGTTCGACGACGGCTACACGCCGCTCGCGGGCCCCGTCACGATCAGCATCTGACGGTATGACCAGCCGGTGTCGGCCGCCCGCACGGGGCCGACAGGCATTCGGGCGCGACTTACCCCGTCGCGCCCGGATGCTTTTCCAGCCACGCGGCACGCGCTAGACGAGCAGATCCTCGTGGAACGCGCCGAACGGCCGCGTCGGATGTCAGAACTTGTGACGCAGGCCGATCCGCGTGACGAACTGCGTGTTCGCGCCCGCGTTGCCGATGAACGACCCCGACGAGCCGATCTCGGCCTGCACCGGCACCACGCGGCCGTTGATCGTGTTGCTGCCCGACGCCTTCTGGTAGGCCGCGCTCACATAGACGTCCGTGCGCTTCGACAGCGCATAGTCGACCGCGGCGTTGACCTGGTGCCACTTGCCGTCAAAGCGGCCGTCGAGCTTCGAGAACGTATAGCCGAGACCGCCGCTCAGGGCCGGCGTGAACGCATAGCGGCCGCCGATTTCGTAGTTGTTCAGCTTCGACGTTTCGCCCGACAGCGGCACGAACTTCGTATGCGTCCAGTTCGCCCACACGAGGGCCGCCGCGATCGCATAGCGCGCGCCGACGCCGACCGTCTCGAGGTCGCGCAACCCTTGCGTGTTGATGTTCGCGATGCTCACGCCGAACGCGGGCTGCGCACCGTTCGGGAAGCGGATGTTCGTGTACGCGGCGCCGATGCCGAACGGCCCTTGCGCGTAGTTCGCGCCGAAGCTGTACGCGCTCGACGAACCCTGCGAACCGTTCGCGCCGGTCGTGGTCGGCGTGCCCGCGAACTGCGTCGAGTTCGAGAAGCCGTACATCGCACCGAACGTGAGGCCCGCGAAATTCGCGCTCTGGAACTTCACCGCGTTGTTGATGCGGCTCGACGTCAGCTGATCGAGATCGTTGATGTGATACGCGTAGTTGCCGGCGGGCGTCTGGCTGCCCATCGAATAGTTCGCGCCGATGTAGTCGGTCGAGAACGAGTACTGGCGGCCGAACGTCAGCGAACCGATCCCGTTCTTCGACAGGCCGACGAATGCCTGCCGACCGAAGATCGCGCCGCCCTGGCCGATCGAACCGTCGCCGCTGCTGAAGCCGTTCTCCAGCACGAACAGCGCCTTCAGCCCGCCGCCGAGATCCTCGGTGCCGCGGATGCCCCAGCGGCTGCCCGACGCGACGCCGTCCCCGTACTTGACGAGCTTGCCGTGGCCGCCTGAGGTCGCGACCTTGTTCGAATACGTGATACCCGCATCGATCAACCCGTAGAGCGTGACGCTGCTTTGTGCGTGCGCGGCGGTGCCGAACATCCCGAGTGCGGCCGCGGCCACGATGGTCTTTTTCATGCTCACTTCCTTTTTGTTGTTGACGCGCGCGCCTGCGTCGCAGCATGACGCGCGGCGTGTTGGCGAAGAACCGGTTGATGAACGAACGCAAGCCACCGGATCGCCGCACACACCCACACCTCATGCGCGTGCACGATGTTCCGTTTCGATGCCAGTGTGGGCTTGCGGAAGCGGCATGCCGCGGAGCGGCCGCTCGTGTTGCAGCGTCGACCAGCGTGCGCACCGGTTGCGCATGCCGCGACGACGCGTTGCTCCGACGATGCAGGTCAGCATCTCTTCCGGCTTTCGTGGAGCGCGTGGACGACGTGGCGCCTGACGACACCACGACCTTCGATATATTTTTCGGAATATATCGAGTTGTCACGCAACCGTAAACAATTATTCGGGTTCCTGTCGTCTTTCATCCACAAGCGGCCGACGGCCTCGCGGATCGAAGACACGACACTCGGCAGGCGTTGCCGCACCGATCCGAGCAGGGAGCCAGCGCCGAAATCCAGCATAATCGGACGGTTGAACGAGCGCCTCAGCCGGCGCGTGAACCCCGCACACGTTTGCGCGACCGTCCCGTTCAGCGCCTGACCGCGTTCCACCGCCACGGACGCAGCCGGTCTGTGCCGGTCTCGCGCGCGGCGAATTGTGCAGGTGCAAGAAATCGAAGCGAGAACACACTCCATGCGGCGCATATCATGGCGCCAGCAATTGCATCACGGACACCACCACGCATCCCGCAGAAGACAGGACACCGACACATGGACCGAGCCGAGCACATCAGCATCGAACAGACGAGCGGGCTGCCCGCCGACGAGCTGGACCGATGCGACTTCTCGTTCGACATCGCCTGGGAATTGAACGCGCCGTATCAGGACCTGCTCGATCTTCGTGCGCTACCGACGCGGCGCAAGAACTACGGCTTCGATCCGGCCGGCTGGGCGGACGACGCGTCCGGCAAGACGGCGCTCTTTCGCGCGACGGCCGGCGGCCGGCTCGCGGGGTTCGTGGCCATCGGCCAGAGCTGGAACGGGATGGCGGAGATCGCGGAGCTGGCCGTCGACCGCCAGTGCCGGCGGCAAGGCATCGGGCAGTTGCTGCTGGCAACCGCCGAATCGTGGGCGCGCGGCCACGGGTTCGGCTTCATGCGGCTGGAAACGCAGTCGAACAACATCGCCGCGTGCAGCACGTATGCGCGCTCGGGCTTCGTGCTGGGCGGACACGATCATCTGCTGTACGCGGACGACGAGAACGACGGCGAAGTCGCGCTGTTCTGGTACAAGGACCTGCGTGACGGGCAGACCGCGCGAATCCGCACGGTCGACCCGGAATCGGTGCGGCCGGTGCGCTGACGCACGGCCGCCCGTGCTTCATGGCCGAATCGTTGTCGCTTTACGTCCGCGTCGCCACGATGAACAGGCGCGGGAACGGCAGCAGCACGGTGCCGTCGGCGAGCGCCGGATAGCCGCCCGGGCCGGCGACCGCATCGCGATACTGCGCGAGAAACGCCGCGCGCTCGCCGTCGTCGAGCGCCGCGAGGAACGGCCGCAGCGCGCTGCCCTTGAACCACTCCACGACCGCGTCGGCACCGCCGCGCAGCGGGTGGTAGTAAGTCGTGCGCCACACGTCCACTCGCGAGCACAACGGCGACAGCAGCGCGTGGTAGTAACGCGCGTCGAACCGCTCGGTGCGCGCTGCCCCCTTCAGCTTGTCCGCCCACGGCCCGGCCGCGGCGACCTCGCGCATCAGCCGGTGCGCGGGTTCGTCGAGGTTGTCCGGCATCTGCACCGCAAGATGACCGCCCGGCGCGAGCCGGCCGACAAGCGACGGAAACAGCGTGTCGTGCGCGGGCACCCATTGCAGCACCGCATTCGCGAGAATCAGGTCATAGCCGCCCGGATCGTCCCAGGTGGAGATATCCACGACATCGAAACGCAGGTCCGGCAGGCGCGTGCGCGCGGCGTCGATCATGTCCGCCGATGCATCGATCCCGTGGACTGTCGCGTCCGGTGCCCGTGCGATCAGCGCCTCGGTCGAATTGCCGGGCCCGCAGCCGATGTCGATCGCGGTATGGATCGGCGTGTTCGGCACGGCGGCCAGCAGATCGCGGATCGGCCGCGTGCGTTCGTCCTCGAATTGCACGTACTGGGCGGCGTATCGATCGAGTGGGGTCGTCATGTCGTTTCTCCTGGTCGGCGTGGACGGCGTGGCCTTCCCTGCGCGTGGGATGCCGGTGGCCGTCGATGCACCGCATTCTGCGATCGTCACGGAGTTCAGTAAAATGAATTTAATATCGTGATTGATTCAAATCTCTGATGAAAATCGATACGCTCGGTGTCCAGGCCTTCGTCGCAATCGCCGACGGCGGCAGCTTCCGGCAGGCAGCCGACACGCTGCACGTCACGCAGACGGCCATCACGCAGCGGCTGCGCAAGCTCGAAAGCTTCCTCGGCGTCGCGCTCGTCGAGCGCACCACGCGCCGCACCACGCTCACCGAAATCGGCCGGCGTTTCCTGCCGCAAGCGCGCCGACTGCTGAACGAACTGTCCGATGCACTCACCGAAATCCGCGAAACCGGCCTGAGCCAGCGCGGCGACGTCACGATCGCGTGCGTGCCGACGGTCGGCGTGCAATACCTGCCGCGCATCCTGCGCGCCTTCTCCGCGCACCGGCCGCACGATCGCGTGAAGATCCTCGATCATGCGTCGGCGTCCGTGCTGCAGGCCGTGCTGCATCGCGAGGCCGAGTTCGGCATCGGCATCGCGGGCGACCAGCATCCGGAGCTGGTCAACGTGCCGCTGACGAGCGATCCGTACGTGCTGGTGTGCCGCGACGATCATCCGCTCGCGAAGCGGCGGCGCATTCGCTGGGCGGCGCTGCAGCCGCATCCGCTGATCTTCGCCGGTGAAGTGAGCGGCAATCGCGGGCTGCTCGACGGCGCGCTGAAGACGAGCGGCGTGTCGCTGCATTCGTTCTACGAGGTGCAGCGCAGCTCGACGGCGCTCGGGCTCGTCGCGGAAGGGCTCGGCGCGGCCGTGGTGCCGAGGCTCGCGATCCAGAAGAACGCGTATCCGATGATCCGCACGATCGAGCTCGTCGAGCCGGCGGTGTCGCGCACGCTCGTGCTCGTCACGCGCAAGCGCGCGCAACTGTCGCCGGCCGCCCGTGCGTTGTACGACATGATCGTCGAACAGGCGACACCCTGACGATAGTGTCAGGGGTGCGTCACGAAGCAGCGCCTTCGGGGTAGTATCGCCACACGCGGTCGCGACGACCGGTGCCTACCCGGCGCCGCGCACGTCATGCCACCGCTGCAACGGCCGTTCCTCACCACCCCTGCACGGAGCACTGCATGGCCTATCGCAACTACCACAAGCGCAAGATTGCAGACCGGGAACTCCATCCCGAAACCCAGATGATGTCGTACGGCTACGATCCGTTCCTGTCGGAAGGATCGGTGAAGCCGCCCGTGTTCCTCACGTCGACGTTCGCGTTCCGCACGGCCGAGGACGGCGCCGAATTCTTCGACGTCGTGGCCGGGCGCAAGCCTTCACCCGAAGGCGAAGGCGCGGGCCTCGTCTACAGCCGCTTCAATCACCCGAACCTGGAAATCGTCGAGGATCGCCTCGCACTGCTCGACGATTCCGAAGCCGCCGTCGTGACGTCGAGCGGCATGTCGGCGATCGCCGCGATCCTGCTGACCTTCCTGCGGCCGGGCGACTGCGTCGTCCAGTCCGTGCCGCTTTACGGCGGCACCGAAACGCTGATCTCGAAGTTCCTGCCCGAGTGGGGCATTCGCTCCGAAGTGATCGCCGACGGGCTGTCCACCCACGCGATCCGCGCCGCGCTCGAAGCGGCCGCGCAAAAGGGCAACGTGCGGATGTGCTACATCGAGACGCCCGCCAACCCGACCAACGCGCTGTTCGACCTCGACGGGCTGCGCAGCGAGATCGACGCGTTCGAAGCGCGCCACGGCTATCGCCCGCTGTCGGTCTGCGACAACACGCTGCTCGGGCCGCTGTACCAGAAGCCGTCGCGGCAGGGCATCGACCTGAGCGTGTACTCGTTGACGAAATACATCGGCGGGCATAGCGACCTCGTCGCCGGCGGCGTCACGGGCGCTCGCGCGCTGATCACGAAGATCCGCTCGGTCCGCAGCACGCTCGGCTCGCAGCTCGACCCGCATTCGTCGTGGATGATCACGCGCTCGATGGAAACGCTCGTGCTGCGCATGCAGCAGGCGGCCCGCAGCGGCAGCGCCGTCGCCCGCTGGCTCGCCGGCAATCCGCATCGGCCGGTGCGCGTGCTGCACCCCGAGCTCATCGACGATCCGGCCTATCAGGCCGTCTATCAGCGCCAGTGCACCGGGCCCGGCTCGACGTTCGCGTTCATCCTCGACGGCGGCCGCGAGCAGGCGTTCAGGTTCATCAACCACCTGACGCTCTTCAAGTCCGCGGTCAGCCTCGGCGGCACGGAGTCGCTGATCTGCCATCCGGCGTCAACCACGCATTCGGGCGTGCCGGCCGACGCGCGCGCGGCGGCGGGGGTGTCGGAAGGATTGATTCGCGTGTCGGTCGGGCTCGAGCATCCGGACGACCTGATCGCCGACCTGTCGTACGCGCTGGAGCATTGCTGACCCGCGTGGCATGCGCCCCGTGGCGGTTCGCACGGGGCGAAGCCGGCGGGCGCGGGGCAGGTATTCAGCGACGTCGCCCGCGCCCGGTTGCCGGCATTCGCGCTACGCCAGCGTGCTTGCGGCGCGACGCGAGCCGCCCGCCGCGGTTCAAAGCACCTTCACCATGAACACGCGCGACGCCCCTTCCGGCTCGCACGGCACTTCGCCGAACGCTTCGTAGCCCTGTTTCCGGTAGAAATCCGGTGCCTGGAACGAGATCGTGTAGAGCACCGCACGCGCACAGCCGCGCCGTTTCGCTTCCGCCTCGGCCTCGCGCAGCAGCCGGCTGCCGAACCCGCCGCCACGCAGCGATTCGGGCAGGTAGAACAGATCGATGAAGAAGAGGCCGAGCGACGTGCGCCCCGTGAGGCCGCCCAGGATCTCGCCGGTCGCGGGATCGGTGACGTACACGTCGAGCGTGGCCGCGTCGGCGCGCCCGGTCATCGCGTGATTGAATTCGCCGAGTTTGCGGCTGATGAGATCGTGTGCGGCCGGCTGCTCGGTGTCCGTGAGGCGGATGGAAACGTCGGGTTGCGTGGTCATGGGGCGGGTTCGGACGAAGAGAGATACCGCCGGGCATGTAACACCCCGGAGCGGGAATCGTACGACTATAGCGCGCCGGCGGGCATGCCGTGCTGGCTCACCCGCCACCTTCGTCACCCGTCGTCACGCACCACGTGGCCGGCCGCGTTCATGCCCGTGCCCGATGCCCGCCCTCACGCTACCGCGAACGCCGCCTTCATGTCGGCGATGCGGCGCCGCTCGCGCGCGATCATCATTCGGTTCACGACGATCACGCCGATCGTCACCGCCGTGATGAACAGCGTCGCCAGGGCGTTCATCTCCGGGTTCAGCCCCAGCCGCACGCGCGAGAACACCACCAGCGGCAGCGTCGTCGAGCCCGGCCCGGACAGGAACGCCGACAGCACCAGGTCGTCGATCGACAGCGTGAACGACAGCAGCCACCCCGACAGCAGCGCCTGCGAGATCAGCGGCAGCGTCACCACGAAGAACACCTTCAGCGGCGTCGCACCGAGATCGAGCGCCGCCTCTTCCAGCGACTTGTTCATCTCCTTCACGCGCGACTGCACGATGATCGCCACGTACGACACGCACAGCATCACGTGGCCGATCCAGATCGTCACCATCCCGCGCCCCTTCGGCCAGCCGAACATCTGCTCCAGCGCAACGAACAGCAACAGCAGCGAGATGCCCTGGATCACTTCCGGGATCACCAGCGGCGCATTGATCATCCCCGTGTACAGCGTGAAGCCCTTGAAGCGGCCGAAGCGCGCGAGCACGAAGCCCGCCCACGTGCCGATCACGACCGACGCGGTCGCGGTCAGCAGGCCGATCTTCAGCGACAGCCACGCGGCGGTCAGCAGCTCGTCGTCGTCCAGCAGCGCCGAGTACCACTTCAGCGAGAAGCCCGACCACACCGTCACCAGCTTCGACTCGTTGAACGAGTACACG